>DAIOVO010000003.1:0-57941 GCA_036758965.1 Chthoniobacterales bacterium | reverse complement strand
CTCGACTGTCGCTCGGGATGACGACTTACAAACTCGGCAGCGGTTCGGAATCGCTCTCGACTGCGCGGCGGATGGCGTTCCACCAAAGATCGTGCAGTTCTGCGACCGGCCAGCGGAGATTTTCGCCGTTAATTGAAATGCGCAGCTCGTCTGTGACGACCGAACCGATCTTCGAGCACGGCACACTCTTCGGACTTAATTCCGCCAGAATCTTCTCCGCATCTCCCGGTGCGCAGGAAATAATAATCCGCGATTGCGCTTCGTGGAATAGCTCTGCAACTACGTCTCCATGGGACGCGTCGCCGGCACGGCTCGCAGAGCCGTGGCTACAGAGATCGATCTCCGCGCCGAGCAAACCTTCCGGATGAAAACAACATTCCGCCAGCGCCACCGCCAGGCCGCCTTCACTGCAATCGTGCGCGCTTCTAACAAGACCTGAGCGGATCAAGTCGCGCACGGCATTTTGCACCGCGGTTTCCAGATCGAGATCGAGCCTGGGAATCGGCCCGATTTTCTTTCCGTAAACGACTTTCAGCAAGCGCGACCCACCCAGCTTTGGAGGGACGACCGCTGTGTCGTCCCCGGACGCGACAGCGCGCGTCCCTCCAGCGCCGACCAGAATGATCGCGTCACCCGCACTCTTAAACCACTGGGTGGTGATGTGCTTCTCCTCGTCAATTAATCCCACCATCGCCACCGTCGGCGTGGGATCGACCACACCGGCCGGGCTCTCGTTGTAAAGAGAAACATTGCCGCCAATCACCGGCGTTCCGAACGCGCGACACCCTTCCGCTACGCCTTCGACCGCTTCGCGCAGTTGCCAGAAATTTTCCGGTTTGTAAGGATTCCCGAAATTCAAATTGTCCGTCACCGCCAACGGGCGCGCGCCCGAGCAGGTGAGATTGCGCGCCGCTTCCGCCACCGCGATTCGCCCGCCCTCGCGCGGATCGAGCGCGCAATAGAGTGAGTTACAATCCGTCGTGGCCGCGATGAATTTATTCGCCTCTCTAATATAGAAGACGGCGGCGTCCGAGCCGGGCTTCACCACCGTGCCAGTGCGCACGGTGTGATCATATTGACGATAAACCCAGTTCTTGGAGGCAATCGTCGGATCGGCCAGCAATTTCCGAAGGGATTCCAACGCCGAGGGCACGGAGACCGCGGAGGAATTCTTGAAAAACTCAGCGTCCTCCGCGCTCTCCGTGGTTAATTTCTTCGCCTCCCGCGAATAGAGCGGCGCTTCGTCCGCCAGCGGTTTCGCCGGAATTTCCGCGGCCACACTGCCGTTGTTGCGAACCCGCATCATGCCATCGTCCGTCACCACGCCGATTTCTGCGCAGGGCACGTCCCACTTTTCGAAAATTTCGCGCACGACATTTTCTTTCCCGCGTTTGCCGATGATCAACATCCGCTCCTGCGATTCGCTCAAAAGAATTTCATACGGCGTCATTCCTGCCTCACGTTTCGGCACTTTCGCCAGATCAATTTCCACGCCGCTGCCGCCGCGGCTGGCGGTCTCACAAGTCGAACACGTCAAACCCGCCGCGCCCATGTCCTGGATTCCCGCAACCGCGTCCGTCGCCAAAAGTTCGAGGCAAGCTTCCAGCAAAAGCTTTTCCATAAACGGATCGCCCACTTGCACCGCCGGCCGGTCCTCGCGCGATTCCTCGGTTAGCTCGCGCGACGCAAACGTGGCTCCCGCCAAACCGTCGCGGCCCGTCTCCGCGCCTACATAAAAAACCGGATTGCCAGTTCCGGTGGCCGCGCCCCGCGCCAGTTGCTCGTGTCGCAGAGAGCCGAGGCAAAACACATTCACCAGCGGATTGCCCTCAAAACTTTCATCAAAATAAATTTCACCGCCAATGGTCGGCACGCCGATGCAATTGCCGTAATGCGCGATTCCGCTAACGACACCTGTGAATAATCTTCGATTGTTCTGCAGTGCGGAGTGCGGAGTGCGGATTGCGGATTGATTGACGCCACCAACCGTGCCTTTCTCGCATTCCGCATTCCGCATTCCGCGTTCCGCATTTCCTACGATCGGCCCGAAGCGGAGCGAGTTCAGACAAAACTCCGGCCGCGCGCCCATCGTGAAAATGTCGCGAATGATTCCGCCAACTCCGGTGGCCGCTCCCTGGAACGGCTCGATCGCGCTCGGATGATTGTGCGATTCGATCTTGAATGCGATCGCCCAGCCATCGCCAATATCGACCACGCCCGCGTTCTCCTCGCCTGCTTTCACCAAGATATTCGGGCCGCTCGTCGGAAATTTCCGCAGCTCCTTTCGCGAATTCTTGTAGGAACAATGCTCGCTCCACATCACCGAAAAAACTCCTAGCTCAGTGAAGTTCGGCTCGCGCCCGAGTATTTTTTTAATGCGCGCGAATTCCTCCGGCGTTAGTCCGTGTTTGGCCACGATTTCCGGAGTGACGATTGATTCGGTCGCATTGGGCATGGGAGCGCATGTTAGCCGACCCGATCTCATTGCACAATTTCCGTCATCCCGAGCGAGGTCGAGGGATGACGTGGCAGCGGAGGCGATTGTTGTTAAACTCACAGCGTGGATCTCTCCACCCTCGCCAACGTCGCCACGGCGTTAACCGTGCTCACAGGTGTCGCCTTCGGTTTAATCGAAATGCGTCGGGCCCGTCGCGACCGCGAAGAGCGCGCCGCCTTCGCCGCCGTGCAGGCGCTGATGACGCCCGAGTGGATGAGCTCCTCGATGATCGTGCACGCCATTCCTATTGGCATTACCGCGGCGGAAATCGAGAGCAACCCGCGCATGCTCGAGGCCTGCCTCAAAATCGCAACCATCATGGAGGGAATTGGCTATTCCGTTTTCGCGCGCATCGTTCCCCTTTCGGTCGCAGCCGATCTCATCGGTGGAACGGCCAGAATCGCCTGGCGAAACTTTCGGCCATTTGTGGAAATGGAACGCGAGCGCGCCGGCACGCAAAAAAGCTGGGAATGGTTCCAGTGGCTGGCGGAACAACTGGAACGAAATAGCCCTAGCAAAACCAGTCTGAACGCCGGCGCACAAACCGTTTACCGCGATTGGAAGCCCTAGCCCGTCACCCGAGCGGGAGCGCAGCGAAGCCGCTTGCCGCCGTAGCCTCTCGAAGGCGGGAAGGATCCCGACGCGCACGACGCGCAATTTGGAAGCCATTATTTCTTCACTCAGTCGTAGTTCATTCCGAAACTCATTGCTTTACCTCGCTACTTTCATTTTTACCTGACCTTCGCTGCGCCAGCCGCTCCACCAGGTAGAAGGTCACCGGAATAATAAAGATCGCGATCAAGGTCGCAGCCAGCATTCCACCTATCACGGTCGTGCCCATGATGCGGCGGCCTACTGCGCCGGAACCAGAAGCGAGCCAGAGCGGAATGCATCCCAGAATAAAAGCGAACGAAGTCATGATAATCGGTCGCAGGCGCAGTTGCGCTCCGGCGAGAGCGGCATCGATTAAAGGCTTTCCCTTTTCGTACTCTACCTTGGCAAATTCGACGATCAGGATGGCATTTTTCGCCGCCAGGCCAATCAGCATCACCAATCCGATTTGGGCATAGACATTGTTTTCCATCCCGCGCAGCCAGAGCGCACCCAGGGCGCCGAAGACCGCGATGGGCGTCCCAAGTAAGACACTAAATGGCAAAGACCAGCTCTCGTAGAGTGCCGCTAGAATGAGAAAGACGAAAAGAAGCGACATGCCGAAAACCACCATGGGCGAGACGCCTTCCGCCGCCTTCTTTTCCTGGTAGGAAATCGCCGCGTAATCGTAGCCCATCCCGGCCGGCATGGTCTGGCGGAAAGTTTCCTCGAGCGCATTCATCGCATCGCGCGCGCTGTAGCCGGGCGCGGCGCTGGCATTGATTTGCGCCGCCCGATAGAGATTGAACCGCATCGTAAACTCGGGCCCTTCGCGTTCCTCGATCTTTGTGACTGAGCTTAGCGGGACGGTATCGTTGTTGGAATTGCGGACAAAGAATAGTCCCACGTTTTCGGCCCGCGTCCTATACTCGCCTTCCGCCTGAACGAAGACTTGCCACTGCCGGCCGAAACGATTGAAGTAGTTCACAAAGTAACCACCCATGAAAGTCTGGAGGGTTTGAGTTACCTGGGTTAGATCGACGCCCTGTTTTAATACCTTATCTCGATCGACATCGATATAGATCTGCGGCACAGCCGGAAGAAAGGTCGTGGTGGCGGTCGCAATCTCAGGCCGCTTCTTAACCGCGGCTAGAAATTTATTCAGGTTGTCACCGAGAAATTTGACATCCTTTCCGGACCGATCTTCCAGCATGAAGGTGACTCCGCCGGAGGTGCCGATGCCGGGAATCACCGGTGGCGGGAAGGAAAAACCAATCCCATCCGGAATCGCCGCCAGTTCTTTGCTAATGTGCTGCTTCAACGCTGCATATTGTTCTTCCGGTTTAGTGCGTTCGTCCCATGGCTTTAAAGTAATGAAGAAGAACGCGCTAAAGGTGCTCTGCACCGTACTCAGCAAACTGAATCCCAGGACACTGGTGACGTGCTCGATTCCCGGCGTCTTGAGCAGGACGTCTTCTACTTTCTTCGCCGCCTCCCCGGTGCGCTGCAAAGAAGCAGCATAGGGCAGCGAAAGAGAAGCAAAAACGTAACCCTGGTCTTCTTCCGGAAGGAACCCGGAAGAAAGTCGCGAGCCGAAAAAGCCCGCGCCGATGGCGAAGACGAGCAGAAGCAACATACTTAAGCCGCCTTTGCGAATCGCCAGCCGGGAAGTCCTGAGATAGCCCTCGCGCGAGCGAGCAAAAATCGAATTAAACTTATTGAAGAACCAACCAACCGGACCGCGCGTTTTCTCTCGTGGCCGCAACAACATCGCCGCCAGCGCCGGACTAAGTGAAAGAGCGTTGAAAGCGGAGAAGATGACCGAAATAGCGATGGTAAGAGCGAACTGCTGATAAAGCCTTCCCGTAATTCCTGGAATAAATGCCGTCGGCAAAAAGACAGACGAAAGCACCAGCGCAATCCCAATTACCGGACCGGAAACTTCTTCCATCGCGCGCAAGGTCGCGTCGCGTGGCGACATTCCTTCTTCGATATGATGCTCCACCGCTTCCACTACAACAATGGCGTCGTCAACTACCAGTCCTATCGCCAATACCAGCCCGAAGAGAGCCAGAGTATTAATCGTAAAACCAAAGAGCGGGAAGAGCATGAATGTTCCGATCAGTGACACCGGCACCGCGCAAAGTGGGATGAGTGTCGCGCGCCAGCCTTGCAGAAAGACAAACACCACTACGATCACCAGCGCCAGCGCCTCCAATAGCGTGTAGATGATCTCTTTCATTCCCGCCGTCACCGCGCGGGTAGTATCAAGTGAAATAGCATAGGAGATATCGGGTGGAAACTGCCCGGAGACACGCTGCATGAGCGCTTTTACTCCACGCGCGGCATTGAGTGCATTAGTTCCAGGTAACTGGTAGAGTGCGAGAATAGCGGAAGGTTTTCCATCCAGGCGCCCAGCCAGGTTGTAAGTCTGCGCGCCTAGTTCGATGCGCGCGACATCGCGTAACCTCAGAAGCGAGCCGTCAGGATTCGCCCGCACGATAATGTCGCCGAATTGTTCCGGCGTTTCCAATCTTCCCTGCGACCGCACGGTGTAGGTAAACTCCTGCCCCGGCGGCGCTGGTTCACCGCCAATCTGCCCAGCGGGGTTGACCGCGTTCTGCGCGCGCAAGGCATTAATCACATCTGTCACTGTAACGTTGAGCTTCGCCAGTTGATCCGGCCTCACCCAAAGCCGCATCGCATACTGGCCGGCGCCGAACACCTGCACATTGGAAATACCAGGAATGCGCGTTAGTTGATCGATCAGGTTAATATTGGCATAGTTAGCCAGAAAGACATTGTCATAGGTGCCTTTGGGCGAACTCAACGCCACTAACATGAGCGGCGCCGTGGTCGATTTCTGCACCGTCACACCCGCGTTGACGACATCAGCCGGAAGCTGCGAAGTAGCTTGCGAGACGCGAAGCTGTGCAAGTATCTGATCGGTATTTGGATCGGTCCCTACCTCGAAGTTGATCGTCACCCGAATCGAACCATTGGCATTGACTGATTGGATGTAGTTACTCCGATCGACGCCACTCATCTGCTGCTCGATCGGAGTAGCGACCGATTGCTCAATCGTCTGGGCGTCTGCTCCAGTATAATTTGCTCGCACCTGGATTTCGGGCGGAACAATATTCGGGTATTGCGCAATCGGGAGCTGAATAAGCGAAACTACGCCCACGATCGTCATCAGGAGCGCGATGACGATCGCAACAATTGGGCGATTGATGAAAAATTTCGACATGACCTGGCTAGGTCGAGGGCGTCGCGCTCGCTTCCGCCGGCGGAGTCCACGGTTTCGGCGAAACCGCGCCACCTTCGCGTACTTTCTGAGTGCCTTCTACTACCACGCTTTCGCCCGGTTTAAGTCCATCGCTGATAATCCACATCGAATCAATCCGTCTCCCTACTTTCACCGCCTGGATGTGTGCCTTATGGTCGGGTGTAACTACCGCTACCTGATAGCTTCCCTGTAGTTCGGTGACCGCTCGTTGCGGAACAAGAAGCGCGCCCATCTTCACATCCGTCCGAACGCTGATGCGTGCGAACTGCCCGGGGCGCAAAATATTTCCCGGGTTAGGAAAAATGGCTGCGATCCGCACGCTGCCGGTGCGCACATCGACCTGGTTCTGCGCGGCAAAAAGTTCACCTTTGTGGGGGTAATGCGAGCCATCGGAAAGGATGAGTTCGAATTCCAGTTCCTTTTCATGAGCGGCTCGTTTGGTCGGGTCTGCATACTTTTGGCTATAGGCGGTATAACGCTGGTCGCTGACAGTGAAGTAAGCCTTGATCGGATCGACCTTCGACACGGTAGTTAATTCTCCCGTGCTCGGCCCTACCAGGTCGCCTACCTGCGCCTTTGCCAGACCGGCTACGCCATCCACCGGTGACCGAATGGCGGTGTAATCGAGGTTTAACTGTGCCTGCTGGACGAGCGCCTGCTGCGCTTCGGTTTGCGCCTTCGCGGCCGCTGCCGCTTGCACCGAATTGTCACGGTCCTGCGCACTGATCGCCTTGGTCTTGTATAGTTCGGCATTGCGCGCCGCGACCAAATCCGCCTGGGTCTGCGCTGCCATCGCCTGCGCCTCGGCCGCTTCCGCCTGCGCCAGGGCGGCGACAAAAGGACGGGAATCGATCTGGAACAGCAGATCGTCTTTTTTTACCGCTTTCCCTTCGTTGTAATTCTGCGAGGTGAGATAACCTTGCACCCGCGCCTGAATGCTGGCGTTGACCGATCCATCGAGTGTGCTGACAAATTCATCATAGATCGGCACATCTTTCTGTTGCACTGCCGTGACCAGAACTTCCGGAGGGGGCGGCGCGGGCGGCGGTTTGCGTCCACAACCTGCCAGCACCCCGACCGCGAAAACGAAACCGAGCGCAAGGAGTCGATTCAACGCACTGTTCATGTGCGAGCAGACTGGCACAAATCATTCGCTTGTCGAGCGACCTGCGGCGGAGAGGCGCGGACACATTTGCTTTTCGCGTCTAATCGCAGAACTTTACTGATGACCTTTGACTTGAAGGAAATCGTCGCCGCACGTCTGGGCGAGAACTACGACCTGCACCATCGCCACATCAATCGCACTTTGGTGGCGGCGCAGCGGGTGATCGGTTTCGACAAAGTCTATGCGCGGGCGGAAGGCGCTTATCTCTATGACATGGATAATAACGCCTACCTCGATTTCCTGAGCGGCTACTCCGTTTTCAACATCGGTCGCAACCATCCGGTAGTTAAGAAAGCGATACAGGACGTGCTGGACCTCGACCTGCCGAACATGGTGCAAATGGATTGCTCGCTCCTGAGCGGCCTGCTGGGCGAAGCGCTGGTCAAACGCACCCCGCCGCATCTCGACGCTGTCTTTTTTTGTAACTCCGGCACCGAAGCGATGGAAGGCGCATTGAAGTTCGCGCGAGCTGCTACCGGCAAGAAGCGCGTTATCTCGCTCGAGAGCGCCTTTCATGGACTTAGCATCGGTTCCTTGTCGCTGATGGGTTGCGAAAGCTTCACTGAAGGTTTCGGTCCACTGATGGATGAATGGGACACTCGCATCGCACTCGGCGATCTGACGAGTCTTGAACGCGAGTTAAAGAAAGGCGACGTCGCTGCCTTTGTTATCGAGCCGGTGCAAGGTAAAGGTTGCAAGTCGCCCGCGACCGACTTCTTCCCGCGGGCCCAGGAACTCTGCCGCAAGCACGGAACACTTTTAGTAAGTGACGAAGTTCAAACTGGCTTCGGCCGCACCGGCAAGATGTTTGGGTTTCAACATTGGGATCTCGAACCTGACATTGTTACTTTGGCCAAGACCCTGAGCGGCGGCTACGTCCCCTGTGGCGCGATTGTCGCCCGGCGAGACATCTACCAGAAGACCTTTAGCCGGATGGACCGCTGTGTAGTTCATTCGACCACTTTCGGTCGCAACAACCTCGCCATGGCGTGCGGCCTGGCCGCGCTGGAAGTCATCGACGACGAGAAGCTGGTGGAACGCGCCGAAAAAATGGGCGAGCTACTCATGCAACGCATCGATAGTCTGCGCGCGAAGCATTCTTTTATTAAAGAAGTGCGCGGCAAAGGACTAATCATTGCGATTGAATTCAAGGAACCGACCGAGTTCAAGCTTAAGATGGCGTGGAAGCTCCTTCACAAAGTAGATAAGGTCTTATTTGCGCAAATGGTAGTTACTCAGATGCTAAGTAAACATCGCATCCTGACGCAAGTAGCCGGCCACGCCATGGACGTGCTCAAGATTCTTCCGCCACTCATTATCGGCGAAAAAGAAATCGATCTCTTCGTCACCGCCCTCGACAACGTCCTGACCGATTGCCGTAAATTCCCCGGCCCGATGTGGGAGTTGGGCAACAACTTTGTCCGCGCCGCGATAAGCTCGCGCCGCTCGTCCGCCCAAGCGCCAATTGCCTCGGCCTGAGCGAGTAAGCAAAGCGCTTGCGAGACAAAAATTTGTCTCGCAATTCTAGTAAGTAGAGACGAATATTTCCGTTCCTATGCCCTCCCGGTTTTTCCGGCTGTCATTCGCCATCGCCCTTTTCGTCAGCGCCGCCATCCGGCCGTCGCACGGATACGTCCCAAACGGTTTTACTTGGCCACCTAATAGCACCATAACCGAGCAGTTGTCTCTTGGGCCGCTATTGAAGGGAACTACTCTCCAGGATGGTTTCGCAAGCTGGGATGCCTCGGCCGCGGACGCGCTCTCGCTTTGGAATCAACAAGTTCAACTGGTGAACTTCGCCTGGGTCGCGAACTCAACTATTCCGCCGCAGCAACACGACGGGCAGAACTCAGCTTTCTTCTCCAGCACTATTTATGGGCAGGCATTCGGGCCCAATGTGCTGGCGGTAACTACTCATTTCAACGATATCAATAACCACTTCATCGAAACCGATACCCTCTTCAATAACGCCGTCTTGTGGAATTCCTACCGCGGGCCACTTCAGTACAATTCCAAAAAGAAAAAGTATACGTTCGATTTTCATCGTGTTGCTCTACATGAGTTCGGTCACACCCTCGGCTTGGGGCACCCGGATGAAGCGGGCCAAAGCGTCGTCGCCATCATGAACTCAATCACGAGCAATCTGGATCATCTGGCCGATGACGATATCCAAGGTGCACACTGGCTATATGATCCGCGCATCACCTGTCCGCTGGCGTCTTTTTCCTTCGCAATAAACGACGATTTCACCTTTCAAATTACTGGTAACAACGCGCCTACCAGTTTTGGAGCAGTTGGCCTTCCCCCCGGGCTCGCTGTGAACGGTTCAACTGGTCTTATCAGCGGCCGCTCGACGGTCGTTGGAACTTATAACATTACTTTGAGCGCGACAGGCGCAAGAGGAACGGCAACTGCAGTTTTGTCGGTTACTGTCATCGGACCGCAAATCACTAGTTTTCCTCCTCCCTTCTCGACGATAGGCTCAAGGTACACTTACCAGATCCTTGCCACGAATAACCCGTTCAGCTTCGATGCCACCGGTTTACCTCCAGGACTTTCGGTAAATAAGGCTACAGGCATCATCAGCGGTATTCTGACTGCAACTGGAAACTATACAGTTCACGTGGTAGCGCACACTTCTTTCGGAGACGCAGCGGCCGACTTTCCTCTGGACGTCAGCCCTCCACAGATTACGAGTTCGGGAACGGTCAGCGCTAACTCAGGTGACTCAATCAACTACCAAATCCAAGCGCAAGGGAGTATCACAAACTATGAAAGTTCTACCTTGCCAGCGGGCCTTAGTTTAAACTCGGCGACCGGAGCGATCACTGGAGTCGCGACTTTGAGCGGGAACTACTCGGTTATCGTCACCGCTCACACGGTCTGGGGCGACGCGACTAGAGTAATTTATTTCGTAATTTCGCCGTCAGGCTCCGTGCCCAGCAATCTCGACAAACTCGTAAAACAAGTCGGCGTTGGTTACCAATTTGCGCAAGGGGTAATAGCCGATCCCCTTCGGCCACATGTTTTCATCGCGACCGATAGAGGATTGTACGTCTTCGATACGACGACGCTTACCCTATCTCCGGCTCCGATAATTTCTACAAGCATTACCGATGCTTACATAAGCGCGGATAAGACGACCCTTTGGTGCCTAGTGGGCGATGGGCCACCGATCCGCCGCATCGATCTCAATACCCTAGTAGTTACAGATTTGCCATTTTCGATCTACTCGGTGAATGGCTACCAAATTCGAGACGGTTTGAATGGACGATTATATCTCGCAACTGTTGGAGGAGTTCTTCAAGCGGATCTAGCAACTAACACAGTGACGCAAACGATCACATTAGAAGGTGTGCCCAAACTCCACATTAGCGCCGACAGGAAGACTTTGTACGCGCTGTCCACTTATAATAGCGTATCTTCATTGCTGACAACTTTTGATGTCTCTGGGCCCACGCCAATTCCGACGCACAGTATTACGCCAGTCGGAAATGCGACCTGGTTTGCCGTTCAGCACGATAATAGTCACCTCGTTCTTGCCAACATTGCCGACCCTTTCCCAATTCGGATCTCAAAGTATTCGACGGCTAATCTGGCCGCCGGCCCAACGTGGTTCTATACGCAAGAAAGACCAGTTACGGCCGCGTTCGCTTCGAACGATTCGTACCTTTTCCTCGGGGGCGAGGATGTGAGGTTGGCTTCGGGATGGGTTGGAATTTACGATTCGAGCAACCAAGAAAAGCGTTCGATAACACTGCCGAGCGGGTCAGGAGAAGTAACCGCTATGACGATTGATTCAGGCAATAATTACCTTTGCCTCCTAACACTATCCGCAAGTTCGCCACAATTGTTCGTGTATCAATTATTCGGTCGACCTGCGGTTCCCACCTCAGGTTTGGCCAACGTTTCGACGCGCGTTATGGTTGGAAATCTTGATCAAGTGGAGATCGGCGGCTTTATCATCTCCGGCGCAAGTCCGAAGACAGTCTGTTTACGGGCTGTTGCGCCGTCCTTGGCTCAGTTAGGCGTACCAGGTGCCATGCAGGATCCAATGCTGGAATTGCACGACTCCACTGGTGCTATCATTGCGGCTAATGATAATTGGAACTTACATCGAATAGATATTCTTGACACAGGCCTCGCGCCAACTGACGAACATGAGTCTGCGATCCTCGCGACGCTTAAGCCCGGTGGTTACTCGGCCGTCTTGCGCGGGCTCAACAACACCACTGGCGTGGCTCTAGTTGAAGTGTTCGACATCGATCCACAGAACTCGAAGCTGGCGAATATTTCGACCCGGGGAAATGTCGGGACGGGAGACAATGTGATGATTGGTGGGTTCATTATCGGAGGCGGGCAACCTACGAGGGTAGTTGTGCGCGCGCTGGGACCGAGTCTGGCTGGTCTCGGAGTTAGTAATAGTTTGGCCGACCCGACGCTTGAACTACATGATGGTAATGGCGCGGTCATTTATCAGAATGATAATTGGAAGTCGGACCAGCAGTCAGCGATACAGACGACCGGGCTGCCGCCGACTCAAGACGGCGAATCAGCCATTGTCGCGACGCTGAACCCTGGAGAGTATTCCGCGATTGTAAGAGGCAAAAACAATACGACCGGCATCGCCTTGGTCGAAGTTTTTAACCTCGATTCAAACTAGTTCCCGTATCCGTGACAGGTATAGCGACGTTGCGGGATTGCGCTGAGTAGCGCGGGCGTTTAGCCTGCTGGTTGGAAAGCCCGGCCTCGCCGCCGCGCGTCTGCGTTCCGCGGAAACGAACTTTTTCCATCGCTCTGCCGGGAGGAAGTCCGCGAAGGCGAGACGCCGTTCGCCAACACGCGAGACGAGCGCGCTACCCAGGCGTCCTAATTCGCACGCCTACACTATACGAACACTGGGGGACGGCGCCGCCCCGTCCGCGATCCGGGGACCACACCGACGGACTCCCAACCCTGATTCCCCGAGACACCCGCGTGCTGTGCGGTTGTCCCTCCAGAACGCGCGATCACGTTCCTCTGCCTGGAGGTTTTGTGCAAAAGGCGATTGCATTGCGGCACGGAAGATTGGAACTTCGGCCACTTATGCGCACTCTTCTGCGGTCTCTTCTTTTCACTGGCTGCCTCGCGTTCGTCTTTAACGCGGCGGCACAAAATCTTCCGAATACCACCCGCCTCCTGCGTTTCCCGACTACCAACGGCAAAGACATCGTCTTCTGCTACGCGGGCGAACTTTACACCGTGCCAAAGGAAGGCGGCACCGCGCGGCGACTCACCAGCGGCGTCGGTTACACCTCGTTTCCGCGCTTCTCGGCCGATGGCTCGCAGCTCGCTTTCACCTCGCAATACGATGGCAACACCGAAGTCTATGTTATGCCCGCAGCCGGCGGCGCACCGAAACGGCTGACTACTTCCGCCACCCTCGGTCGCGACGATATCTCCGATCGCATGGGACCGAACAATCTGGTGATGGCGTGGGAGAACACCAAGCCGCTGGTTGTTTACCGGTCGCGGATGCGATCGTTCAACGACTTCATCGGCCAACTCTACGCGGTGGGGTTGGATGCGGAACTACCACAGCAACTTCCCGTGCCGCGCGGCGGTTTTGTTTCCTTCTCGCCCGATGATTCGAAGATGGCTTTCAACCGCGTCTTTCGTGAGTTCCGCACCTGGAAACATTATCGCGGCGGAATGGCCGACGATATTTGGATTTACGACTTCAAAAATGGCACCAGCGAAAATCTCACCAACAATCCGGCCCAGGATATTTGTCCGATGTGGGGCGCAGACAACCATATCTACTTCGCTTCCGATCGTGATGTGCGCATGAACCTGTTCTCGATCGACCTTGCCACGAAGGAAACAAAACAGCTCACGCACTTCAAAGACTATGACGTGAAGTTCCCGTCCATGGGCAAGGACTCGATTGTTTTCGAGCAAGCGGGCTACATCTGGCGGTACGATTTGGCCAGTGGACAGGCGACGCCGGTGCCAATTGAGATTAAGGAAGATTTCGCTTCGGGGCGTTCCGCTTTTGTTGATGCTTCCAAACATGTCGAGTCAGTTAATCTCGCGCCGGATGGCGAACGGACGATCGTAGTAGCGCGCGGGGAATTATTTTCCGTGCCGAGGAAGGAAGGGAATGCCCGCAACCTGGCCAAGACCTCGAATGCGCACGAGCGCGACGCGGTTTGGTCGCCCGACGGCAAATGGATCGCCTATAACTCGGATGCGACGGGCGAAAACGAGCTTTACGTCCGTTCCCAGGATGGCCGCGGCCAGCCAACCCAGATCACCAGCGGCGCCGATACTTATTACTACCAACCGATCTGGTCGCCCGATAGTAGGAAGCTCCTTTGGCCGGATCGGCTACAACGGCTGCGTTACGTCGATGTCACAAGCAAGGCCGTAACAACGGTCGATCAGGATAAGGAAGGCGAAATCGAATCCTACGATTGGTCGCCCGACAGCCAGTGGGTCGCCTGGTCGCGGCCGGAAGAAAATGGGATGCCAAAGGTCTATCTCTATTCTGTCGCTAACAAGAAACAGACGGCAGTGACCGACGAATGGTATGGTTCGGGCAACGTAAAGTTTAGCGATGACGGCAAATACCTGCTTCTTGCCTCCGCCCGTAATTTCTCGCCTACTTTCGGTGACGAAGAGTTTGCGAACGTCTATCTCGACATGGAGCGCATCTACCTCATTAGTTTGTCGAAAGACACTGAAGCGCCGCTTGCTCCGCGCAGCGATGAGGTGGGCAAGCCCGAGTCGAAAGCAACTCCCGATAAGGAAGAAGCAGGCAACAAGGCCGATGAGAAGAAATCACCGACGCCTAATCAAAAGTCCACGCCCGGCGAAGTAAAAACGAAGAAGCCAGTGGTGGTAAAGGTTGATCTGGATGGCATTGACGATCGCATTTCCGGCCTGGAAATTGAACCGGGCAATTACAGCGATATTCGTATGGTGGGCGATCGCATCTTCTATCTTCGCCGGACGGTGGCAGACCGCAATGGCGATGATGATGACGATGGCGGCCCCGGCGCGCGCAAGGCGCATCTCTGCGTTTATAGCCTGGAAGATCGCAAGGAGACTGTGCTCGGCGAAGTGAACGCTTATCAAATATCCGATGACGGCAAGAAGATGCTGGTCAAAATTAAAAAGGACTACGCCATCATCGATCTTCCCAAGGACAAGCTGGAAACAAAAGATCATGAGCTAAAGCTGGCCGGACTCGACATGCAGCTCGATCATCATGCGGAGTGGAACCAAATCTACTTCGAGTGCTGGCGGCAGATGCGCGACTTCTTCTACGCGCCGAACATGAACGGCGTTGATTGGAACGCGATGCGCGACAAGTATGCGGCATTGCTGCCGTTCGTAAATAACCGGAATGATCTGACCTATCTCCTCGGCGAACTCATCGGCGAGCTGAACAACGGGCATACTTATGTCGCCGGCGGCGAGCGCCCGGACACACCGCGAATCAAACTCGGGCTTCTCGGCGCCGAGTTCTCCCGCGATCCAGCCAGTAAGGCCTATCGAATTGATCGCATTTTGCCGGGGGAAAATTGGGATAAGGAGACGCGTTCGCCTTTGACTGCGATTGGCCTGAACATCAAACCCGGCGACTACATTCTGGCAGTAAACGGCGTTCCTGTCTCTACCTTGCCCAATCTCTACGACGGGCTCATCGGCACGGCCGATAAACAAGTTATCCTTCGCATCAATTCCAAGCCGGCGGAAGAGGGCGCGCGCGATGTAACTGTTGTCCCTACCGCCAATGAAGCGCCGCTCTACTACCTGGCTTGGGTGCAGAAGAACATCGATTACGTAAACAAGAAAACCAATGGCGAAGCAGGTTACCTCCACATTCCCGATATGGGACGCCCGGGACTCAACGAGTTTACCAAGCTCTACTTCCCGCAAATCAAAAAGAAGGCCTTGATCGTCGATGTGCGTGGCAATGGTGGGGGCTTCGTTTCGCCTTTGGTCATCGAGCGTTTGCGCCGCGCATTGGTGATGGTGGAGATCGCGCGCAACGGCACTCCGCAAACTAACCCGCCGCAGACTTTTATCGGGCCGATGGTCGCTTTATGCGACGAATTCTCCGCTTCCGACGGCGACATCTTTCCCTATCGCTTCAAAAGTCTCGGGCTCGGCAAGCTAATCGGAAAACGAACCTGGGGCGGTGTGATCGGGATTCGCAATTCGCTGCCGTTGATCGATGGCGGCCAATTCTTCAAGCCGGAGTTCGCCCCTTATTCGAAAGAGGGCAAGGAATGGGTAATCGAAAGTCACGGAGTCGATCCCGACATTGTGGTCGATAACGATCCGGCAAAGGAATTTCACGGCGAAGACCAGCAGCTCGATCGCGCCATCCAGGAAATAACCGGGGAGCTCAAGAGCAAGCATTACGAGCTGCCACCCGTGCCGCCTTACCCGGATCGCAATCCGGAGAAAAGCAACTAGGAATTGTTAGCTAACCGATGGCACCGACGCCCAAGTATGTTCGTCTGAATGACGAGCTTTACCACTACATCCTTCGCCATCGTTCCCGCTCGGTTGATCCTCTGCTGGACGAGCTGCGAGCTGAGACAGAAGCGCTCGGCGACATCGCTCGCATGCTCATTAGCCGCGAACAAGGCGACTTCCTCACCATCCTGACGAAATTGTTGGAGGTGCGCTGCGCCGTCGAAGTCGGCACCTTTACCGGTTATAGCTCCATTTGCCTCGCGCGCGGGCTCGCCGCCAACGGCAGGCTGAGTTGTTTCGATAGCAGCGCGGAGTGGGCCTCGATGGCAAAGCGCTACTGGCAGAAGGAAGGAGTGGCCGATCGCATCGAACTGCACCTGGGTGATGCTGCGGCTGAGTTACCCAAATGGCAGCCCGTGGCGCCAGTTGATCTCGCTTTCATCGACGCCAATAAGACCGGCTACGATACCTACTTCGAGCTTCTTCTGCCGAAGATGAAGCCGAACGGGCTTTTCATTTTTGACAATATGATTTGGGATGGACGAATCATCGAGCAGCCTTTGACAGAGCCGGATGGCGTCGCGCTGGACCGGCTCAATCGCAAATTGGCGACCGACGATCGAGTGGAGTCGGTTCTCATTCCGGTGGCAGATGGCCTTCATCTCGCGCGCAAAAAATAGTTGTTAAAATCATTTGACGTTCACTACGACCGGACTAGCGTTCAGGAACGATTGCAAGGCTGTAGGTTGGAGCTGGAACTGCCACGTCCTTCACCGGCGCTTAGAGCGCGAATGGAAGCGCAGGGATAACGTGAAGAGGCAATGTATGTTGGCCCTCCCGACACAGCGTTATCCCACGAGTGCCACACATTACAAAAAAGAAATCTGGTTCGCCGCGCAAGGTCGTTGACCTTGAGCCCAAGAAGGACCTGAAAGGCGGCCGTTCCTCAGCTATCGCGCCAAGCGAAAGCGACGCCACCTCCGAAGTTCCAAAGTCGCTCCATGAATTTCTGAAACGCGATTCGGTCGCTATCAGATTCAGTTCGGCCAAAAGTTAGAAGTGACATGGCTCGCCCGGGGAACCAGCGCGCGGGGCGGATTAGTATTGAAGCTTTTCAGCAGAGTTCACCAGTTGAATAGTTATCACCAAAAATCCGACAAACATTACGATGAAAAAATTCCTAACATTATTGATTAGCTGCTCCCTCGCTCTGGCCGCCAGCGCCATCGCCCAGCAGACCGAGGAGCAACCAACGCCAACAGAGAAAAAACAGGGGGAAAAAGGACATCCCAAGGAGGTGAAATCGACCCCAACTGTCGAGTCTATTCCGCAAAGGCACGCGGAGACCAGGGGCGCGCCGAAGGGATTGTCCAAACAGCCCGCCAGCCAGATGGAGGCAGCGACCCCAGGCGCCCCTAAGGGCGATAAAGGCGAACATGCAAACCGTAAGGAGCGGGCGAACCGTCACGGTCCGGACAAGCAGGCGACCCCGACTTCTGCCGCAACAAGCGCTCAGTCGTCGGCTGCGGTAAACGCAACCGCCACGCCGGTTGCGACCGCCGCACCTACGGCGGCCGGTGCTGCTCAGGCAAACAATCCCAACCGCGGAAAGAAGCTCGATAAACAACAAGTCCAGAAAATCAAAACCGAGCACGCGAACTTTCGCGCGCAGCCAAAGCCAGAGAAAGTTCCGTCGGTGACATTTAATGAGAGTTACCGGATCAATGGAGCCGACCGCTGGCAGGGTGAGAAATACACGGTGTTTCGCTCCTACCATCCGGAACGCCACGACCAGGGATGGTATCGTTCCCGCTACAACCGCGTCGAGCTCATTGGCGGCGGCTACTACTTCTGGAATGCAGGCTACTGGTATCCAGCCTGGGGTTATAGCCCTTCTGCCGAATACTACGCTTATGATGGACCGATCTATGTCGGTTCCCGCGCCGAACCACCCGATCGGGTCATTGCCGATGTGCAAGCCTCGCTTCAGGAGCAGGGTTACTATCGTGGTGAAGTGGACGGCTTACTCGGACCAATAACGCGCGAGGCGCTCACTGCCTACCAATCCGATCACGGCCTCTACACCACTGCCGCGATAGACGAGCCAACGCTCGACTCGCTCGATTTGGGCTAAGAACCACAACATTAACGCAAACAAGAAGCCGCCGGGCGCAAGCTCGGCGGCTTTTCTTTTCAACTATTCTAATTCAGGCTAATCGCCGACTTGGACGGATTCCAATCCAGCGACTTGAAAGGATAAATCTCCGAACGACTTATTCGGATGGAACTCGACCTGGAAGGCAAACATGCCAGCCGCGCTTATGCGATGCTGGTCTCACTTATTACACCGCGTCCCATCGCCTGGGTGACAACGCTGGACGAAAACGGCGGAATCAACGCCGCCCCATTCAGTTTTTTTAACGCGCTCGGGGCCGATCCTCCCATTATCGGCTTCGCGCCGGGCGATCGCGACGATGGTTCGCCGAAGGACACGGCGCGCAACATCCGTCGAAGCCACGAGTTCGTGGTAAACCTTGTCGATGAAGCAACGGCGGAAGCGATGAACCATACTTCGGCGTCGCTTCCGTACGGGATGAGCGAACTCGAAAGCGCTGGACTAACTGCGGTCGCCTCGTCCGTGGTCACACCGCCGCGAATCGGCGAAGCGCCAGCCAGCCTCGAATGCAAGGAATGGGGCACACTCCAGATCGGCGGCAACCGGGTCGTCATCGGGCTGGTTCGGCGGGTGCACGTACGCGACGCGTTGATCGATCCCGAGAGATTGCGGATTCGGACCGAGGATTTCCAGGTTATCGGACGCATGGCCAGTCCGAATTGGTACTGCCGCACGCGCGACCGCTTCGAGATGATCCGGCCTGCCTGAAAACCTGAAAAGGTGAAAGCCTTAACGCGATCGCCGGTTTTCGGATTACGAAAATTATTTTCGATTAAGCCGGCGATCGCTCGAGCCAACTCTATTTCTTTTCCACCAGCGAAAGGAATGCCTCGTAGCCGCGCATTTTCATTTCTTCCACCGGGATAAAGTGGAAGGCGGGAGAACTGACGGCGTAGCGCTGGCCGGTGGGAGACGCCGGGTCGGGGAACAAGTAACCGAGGTGAGCATTGCTGCGCTTGGCGCTCACTTCGGTGCGCTGCATGTCGTGCGAAGAATCCTGTTTCTCGGATAGAAGGTCTTTCGAAATCGGTTTGGCAAATGCGAGCATGCCAGTGCCGTCATTGTATTTATCCAGCGAAGCGAAGAGTGGCTCACCGGTAATCACATCGGCGTAGATACCGGTGCGCTCGTTGTTCCAGAAATCGTTTTGAAAAGGCATTTCGCTGCCGCCTTCGCGCACGACAAAATATTCCTCCGATTTTAATCGCCTTTTCAAGGTGGCGTCGCTCGGCACCGGCCGATTGGGGTCGAAGCCCGTGCTCTCCTTGGTTTCTTTTCGCGCCAAAAAGAAAAAGTAAATCGCCCAGGCGACGAGGACGGTCGCGACGACGAGACCAATGTACGTGCTGAGGGTCGATTTTCCCTCGCTGGTGATTCGGCTTCCTTCCATAAAATCGCGCCCAAGCTTATTGAATCAGAAACTGGCCGCTTGGCCATCATTTTTTCTCGGCCCCAAAAACGGCACGGCGAGCTGGGGAGCCAAAAGATTTGCCGCCGGCAATCCGGCCCGATCACCGGCGGCCATCACCAATTAGCTGCCTACTTAAGCGTAATCTCGCGCATGACCTTGTCGCCCAGAATATCGCGAATCTCCATTCGCTTCACCGCGGTCTGGCGTTGCTGATCCTCGGACCCCATCAACTTATTGAAGATAGGATCGGTTTTCTCACGCAAATTATCGAACGCGGCCATGTTTTTGTATTCCACCATGAGCAGAACATCGAAGTCTCCCGGAGTGGCCGAGTCGCCCAAAAGAACCTTGTAGTTCATGACGAGGCTCTGCTTCTTGGCTTCATCCAAAGTTCCTTTGAAGGTCTTGGTCAGACCTTTAAGGTAGTCATCGGACATGCCAGGTTTGGTTTTCACCATGGTAATATTCCAGACGGTGCCTTCGGTATAAGGCGCTTCACTTTGAGCTGAGCTAAGTCCAGCAAACACGCCGGAAATGGCGACGCTGGCTAGTAATAGAATTGATTTTTTCATTTGGTTTGTATTGGTTGTTTGTGCCGGCGTAATGGTTAAGCCGGCGGCACCGAGATTGAGAAGCGCCGCCCGGTTCGTCAACAAATTCCTTATTTCGATGAACTTCTGAATTAATCATTCGTTCCAATCGCTCATTTTGCCGGTAAATTCCCGCTTCCCTTTGCCGGGATTCCACCTATTCTTTGGGCATGAGCTGGATGGATTCGATTGCTAGCGTTCTCAAAAATTATTCGCAACCCGGCCAAACCGCGCCGCCGGAGGAAGTGCACTCTCACTTTGAGCAGGCGGCGCAGGCTGCTCCGCCCAACGCCCTCGCTTCTGCGTTGGGCGGCATGTTTCGTTCCGAGCAAACGCCTCCGTTTGGCCAGATGGTAGGCCAGCTCTTCGGCAGTTCGAGTGGCAGCCAGCGCGCCGATCTACTTAACGCTTTGCTGAGTAACCCTGCGACCGCCGGCATTGTAGCCAAGCTCGCGCAATCCTCCGGAATTAACATCCCTGGGATGAGTAGCGGAGCGATCACGCCGGAAGCAGCGGCGCAAGTTCCACCCGAAGTGGTGCAACAAGCGGCCGCTCAGGTAGAGAAACATGATCCGTCGATTGTTGATCGAGTAAGTCAGATTTATGCGCAACATCCAATGCTGATTAAGACGCTCGGCGTAGCAGCAATGGGGATGGCACTTTCTCATTTGGCCGGGCGCCGGACCTAGCTGCCTGGTGCCCAGTCCTTACAAGGCTTTCTTGTAAACGGACTGTGTTTTGATTGTCTGGTAGCCGAGCGCCGGGTAAAAAAGATGGCTCTCGACTCGTTTGGTATTACTTCGCACTAATACCGCTTCGGCCCCGCTTGTTCTGGCCCAGTCTTCTACTTCTGCGACTAATCTTTTTCCAAGGCCGGCGCGGCGCGCGCGCGACGAAACCACCAGGCCAAGAATTTCCACCCGGAATCCGGCTTCGATAACGCAGAGGGTATGGCCCTGGATAAAGCCCAGGAGTCGGTTGTCGTCATCGACCGCCACCAGGATCAGATCAGAATCGGTTAGCTTTCTTAAACGCGAGTTGATCTCTCTAGCCGAGCTTGAGTAACCTAGCTCTTCTGCCAGGGCTGCGATGGCCGCCGCATCATCTTTGGTAGCTCGCCGGGTGCTCGCTTCTTTCCGTCTCGCGGGCATGGATGGTTTAAGGTTACTCGCCACCTTTCCACCTGAGTTTCTCAGTTACTTTGTCAATGGCATCACGCGCTCGTTCCCGATGGGTTCCAGTGCCTTGCTGCACCTGATCGATCGCGCGATCGACGGCAGCTTTGATGCTGGCGGCCGTTCCGCCTTTCTCACATTCGCGTACCAGCACATTTTCGATTCGCGCAATAACTGCATCTACCGTGTAGTCGGGATTGATACTGGCATGCTCCGTCTTGATCGGACTATAAGCGTCGAGTATTTCTTCGCTATGTGCGCCCCATCTTAGAACGCGATAGAAGAGCGAGCTTTCGCGTTTGCCTTTGGACACCAGGTCGATTAAGGCTGCGCCGAGCGAGATCGGAATGAGGGCAAAGTCGCGCATGTTGCCAATGAACATCTTGAGCTCGAAGACCATCACATCGCGCCAGAACCGCCAGCGCTCATCGTTTTTCCTGCCCGTGGGAACCAGGAGTTCGTTCATCCATCTTCTTTAGCAAAACCGCGGGCGGAGGCGAATCAAAAGCGCAGCGAAATGCGTCGCGGATTCGTCGAGCTCAAACTTGCACGTTATCGCAAGCTTGGCGTTCCTTCCTCCACTGACATGATCACATCCCGATCATCAAATGGCACCCGAGTGGACGTTTCGAACTCGTAAACGACGCGGCCCGAGCGAATTTCTTTCACCCGAAAATAGACTACCCGATCACGTATCTCGAAGCGCAACATTAAACTCACCTTGCGAAACCTGGCATCGGTCTCTTTGATCCAACTCTTGAACCGGTCGGGATTAAAAGTGGACATGTCGCGCGTGATAACGGTATAGACCAACTGCCGCACCAATTCGCGCTGCTCTTTCCGCGCCGAATGCATCGTGAACATACCGGTTTTTCGAGCAGGAACGATGCCTTCTTCGAGCCGCCAACGCGGAATTAGATTTAGACCGTTCGTTGCTCCCTGTTACCCAACAATATGCACTCTATTCGCGCTTCGGTTGTGTCATACGCCACGAGTATTGACGTATTCCATGACGCTAGTGCTACATGTCGTGCGCAAAGGCGCTTGCTGTTCAGCTATACTTTGCCCTAGCGAAAATGCTCCTCGCCTCTCCTATCGCCCGGCGAGGGAAGATGCCGGGTTTCGAGGCGACGCAGGATCTCACCCAGCAGCATCTCATTTTTTAAATTCACCTGGTAATCAAGATCCGCACGCAGACGATCTTTCCGGGCTTCGCGGTTTTGCGACATCAGGATGATCGGGGCTTGTAAGCCTGTGAGCATGCCCAGGGCGAGATTGAGCAGGACATAAGGAAAGGGATCGAACGTTTTCGACTGCAGCATCCAGGAATTGATCGCAATCCAGATAAAGAAAAAGAGGACATTTACGCCGATGAATTTCCAACTGCCCCCAAACTGCGCGATCGTATCCGCTGCCCGATCAGCAATGGTGATATTGGCGGCATCTTCTTCATTGGCATTGCGCGAAACTCGATGGCGCAGCAGCTCGTCGGTGCGCCGCAAGCGATGAGTGATCGCGGCCAGCATCTCCAGCACCACCCGGGCGTCGCTCGAGACAAAGGAGAGAAAATTTTCGCGCGTGAGTACGGCCAGGCGCGCGTCCTCTGTTACCACCGCGTCGGCCGAGCGGCCGTGGCCATCGAGCATTGCCATTTCGCCAAAAAAATCGCCCGCACCCAGTTCCGCCAGGGTGACCTCGCGCCCGTCCGCATCAGTCACGCAAATGCGCACGCCGCCGCCTTCGATGAAATACATCGCGTCCCCGGCATCGCCTACGTGGAAGAGTTGCGTGCCTTGCTCGAGCTCCTCCAGACGCAGCAGGCCGCAAAGTTCTTCTACGGCCGCATCGTCGAGCGCGGCAAAAAGGGGCACGCTGCGCAAACGCCCGGGCAACCCGTCCGAGCTTTGCGTTGGCGCCAGCGATGGAGACTTGGTGGACATAACGAGATTTAGGTTACTCGTCTGGGTTTTAAGAGCGGGAATAGTATTACATCACGAATGGATTCCGCACCAGTCAACAACATCGTGAGCCGGTCGATGCCCAGACCGAAGCCACCGGCCGGGGGCATCCCGTGTTCGAGAGCGAGCAGAAAATCTTCATCGATCTTCTGTGTTTCCTCGCCGGCTTGCGCGAGCAACCGCTGGCGCTGCACGACCGGGTCGTTCAATTCCGTGTAGCCGGGCGAAATCTCGACCCCGTTAATGATCAGCTCATAAACATCCACCAGGTCGGGTTCGTCCACGTTTTGTTTCGCGAGCGGCACCAGTTCCTTCGGACAATGAGTGACAAAGAGTGGATCGAAAGTTTTTTCCTCCACTAATTTCTCGAACACATGCTGGGTCACTTCGAAGTCTGCCAGGTGTGGACCCATCTCTACCGCAAGCGACCTGGCACGCTCGCGCCGTTGTTCACTCGATAGTTCGAACCAATCCGCGCCCGCAACTTCGCGCACCAGGTCACGATAACGCGCTCGACGCCACGGTTGCGTGAGGTTGAGAGTGCGCGTCACGTTTCCTTCCGCATCGCGATGCTCGACTTGTAGTCCACCCGCGACCTGCTCCGCGAGGTGACAGATCATCTCTTCGACCATGTTCGCGATTTTGTCGTAGTCCGCATAAGCCCAGTAAGCCTCCAGCATGGTGAACTCGGGATTGTGGCGGCGGGAGATGCCTTCGTTGCGAAAGTTCCGGTTTAGCTCGAAGACTTTGTTGAAGCCACCGACCAGCAGCCGCTTGAGATAAAGCTCGGGCGCGATCCGTAAATAAAGATCGAGCCCGAGCGCCTTGTGCTTGGTGCGGAAAGGTTCCGCCGCCGCGCCGCCGGCGACCGCCTGTAGCATCGGTGTTTCCACTTCCACAAAACCGCGCGCCTCAAGGAAACGCCGAATCTCGCGCAGGATAACGAAGCGTTTCGCGAAGACCGCGCGCGCTTGTTCGTTCGTCGCCAGATCGAGATAGCGCTGCCGGTAGCGCGTTTCCACATCCTGGAGTCCGTGCCATTTTTCCGGCAGCGGCCGCAGCGATTTCGCCAGCAGTTCGAAGTGGCGAACCTTCAGCGTCGGCTCGCCGGTCTTGGTAGTGAAACAGGCTCCTTCTACGCCAATGAAATCGCCCAGATCGAGCAATTGGAAAATTTCCATCGCTTCAGCGCCAAGCTCTTTTGCCTGCACATAAATTTGCAGGCGCCCGCTGGCATCGCGCAGATCGAGAAAATGACTTTTCCCCATGTCGCGGTGGGCCGTGATGCGGCCGGCAATGCGAAACGTCTCGCCCTCGGCGAATTTTTCACCCACGGATGCGATGTCGCCACTGGTTTCATAGGCCGCGCCGAAAGGCGAGACCCCTCGTGCCTGCAACGCGGCCAATTTTTCTCTGCGCAAAGCCAGCAGTTCGCTTTCGTTCTCCATCCCGAAGCGGATTCTAGACGCAATCGCACATCGTTGAACAGCGGGAACCTCAGCTCCTGGCCGCGACTCCGTTTCGCCGGAGAAACGAAAATTTTTCTCGGCGCGGCGGAGCCAGCAGCAGGTCTTTCACTGGGTGAAAAACTCCCGGGGTTGCGGGAGCCGCATCAATGATATTGCGCATTGGCCCGAACCGCACCGTTTCGCGCGCCTCCGGAAAATCGACCGCCGCAAATCCGGCCGCGCGCACCAGCGTGCCAAGCCGCAGCTCGCAAAAGATGTCCGGCGGAATCGGCCGCGAACAAATTGCCTCCAGCACTTCGTGACGCAACAACACCAGCGAAAGCGGCTCGATGCCCATCGCGAAAGGCCGAAGCTCTGGCGGCAACTCCGGCGCTTCGCGAAACCACATCCAATCGCTCGATTCCACCTTGTGCAGGTTCATTCCCACCACCGGCGCGTCCCAGCGAGCACCATAAAATTCCTTCAAGGGCTGACTGGCAAACACATCCCACTCCAGACAAACATAACGTTCGGCGGAAATCTCGCGGCGCTTAAACCAATTGTAGATGTGAATATCGGGATGACGCCAACCCCGAAAATCCTGCGTCTCCGGCGTCTGCACATCGATTGCATCTTTCACTCCCAGGTTGCCGCGCACAATTGGGATCACTAGAAACGGATTCATTTTGCGCAACAGCCGCAAATGATGCCGGGTAACGGCGTCATCCTGAAAATGAAGAAACAGAATCGCGCACTCCAGTTTTTTCGGCCGCCTCTTCATTCTGTATCTCGTTAGATTTACCCGCGCGTTTTTCGCGGCTGCAAGCTGTTCGTGCCGGCCGCGCACGGCACCCACCCTCGCTCAACAACCTGCTTCTCCAAAGTGAGGATGGCGGATCGGGAGATTCACACGACGCGGAAAGCGGTTGAAGGCTCTGCTCTTCGACCCTATCGTGGCTTCGCTTTTACGCGAGGAGTCTTAGCTCAATTGGTTAGAGCGCCGCCCTGTCACGGCGGAGGTTGCGGGTTCGAGCCCCGTAGACTCCGGTTTTTCCTTCCGAATCCTTTTTCGCTACCCTTCAAGTGCCTGTGGTGGCGAGAGAGTCCTCCGCCCAGCGCTTTCGGAGATAGAAAAAATTGATGACCCAGGCGATGGGGTTGAAGCTGAAAAGCGTCAGCGCGATCCAGGCCCACGGCTGACGCCGGGCGAAGAACCAGGCCAGAATGGCGTAGATGAAACCGCAGATGATCACGGCGCCAAGGCCAAATTCGAGGAGTAGGCCTAGACTTATGCCGCCGATAAGCGACACGATACTAAAATAGTAGCCCCATCGGTAGGATCGTTTTCCCGGGTTGCGCCGCTGAAAGCGACGATTAAGAACAAACGCAATGACGATCGGCGCAATTAGCAAGGCGAGAGGAACGACGATGAGTGTAAGCGCAACGGGAACGGGCCCAAGCGTGCTGACAGAACCAACGGCGCCTTTAGCATCGGTGAGAGAGGTTTCGTTGTTATCTCCAATAGTAATTACTACTTTCCCTCGAGCGTGGCCCGCTTCGAGATAACGCATGGCTTCTGGCAACTGACTTAACTTGTAACGCCGGTCGATAACCGGCTTTACCTTTCCAGCTTGCATCAGGTCGCCCAGGACAGTGAGGTCCTTTTGGTTCAACTCCGCCAACATCATGTCCATGTCCTGACTCACGAATGGTGAGAACAAGAGCGTGCTTATCACCCGGCCGAAAGGTCCGATCCACCGATCATCGCTTACTCCTCCGCCTCCGATCATGACGTATTTTCCTTTGGGACTTAGGACGCGCCTGATTTCGGATAGCGAATGGTTCGGAACGTTGTCGAGGATTAGATCGTAATGTCGCCCGCTCCTGGTGAAGTCCTCCTTGGTGTAATCAATCACCTGATCTGCGCCGAGTGATCGAACCATGTCCACATTTCTTGTGCTGCACACACCGGTGACCTCGGCGCCGAATGACCTGGCGATCTGGACCGCGAAAGTGCCAACGCCGCCCGAGGCACCGTTAATCAGCACCTTTTGCCCCGGTTGCACCTTTCCCTGGTCACGCAAGCCCTGCAAGGCAGTGATTCCCGCGATCGGCACAGCCGCCGCCTGCTCAAAGCTAACGTTCGTCGGTTTTAGCACTACGGCTCGATCGGCGAGCACACACACATACTCGGCGAAGGCGCCGGTTTTCCCGCCAAATACCTCATCACCGATTTTGAATTTGGTTACGTTTTTGCCAACGGTTTCCACTGTTCCAGCGTAATCGACACCCAACTGCGGATCCTTTGGTTTGAGCAGGCCAACCCCCAGCGCGCGCATAATGTAGGGCGTTCCTTCCGTAAAGTGCCAGTCGAGTGGATTGAGGGAAGCCGCGAGAACTTTGATCAAGATCTGATTGTCGTTAGGTACAGGCCTTTTGACGTCCCTGAGCTTGAGGACGGCCGGTGACCCATAGTCGGTATAGACGATAGCTTTCATATGCGGCTCTCCTGTCTCGACAGGTTCTTGCCGCCCCGCGGCCCAGCCGTGGGTGGCGAAGCCCCCGATCAGAATGAGGATCAGATAGAAAACGCGTTTCGGGAGAAGGCGAATCCTACCCTTGTGGCGCGGCGAGGTTGATGCAGTCGGTTCGAGTGTGACATTTGCAGGCATACTATTTCCTTCTAGTGTGACTTTACTGAGCTAGTCTCGAAAGAGGCGCTTTTAGTCCTTTGACGAGCAGCCAAAGGCCAAGGCCGACTTCGTAGAGACCCATCGGCATCATGTAGAGCATGCCCACACGGTCCCACACGGTCGGAAAAACCATCGTGACTAAACTCATGATTCCCAGGAGCAGCGAGGAGAAGATGCCCAAGATGGCGAGCGCCCGCGGAATATAGCGCGACTTCAGCCACAAGTAGCTGAACACGGTCGAGCCCATCCCGAGAAAGAGGATCGCGAGCCACGATAAGTCTGGCGCCGATCGACATGGCGAAGGCACTCGTGATGAAAGTCATCAACCAACAGAGACCGCCTATTCTCGCCTGAAAGAGTGGCGACGTTTCCGCAATTCGTTGGGTCATTTTGAAAAATTTTCCTTGTGTCGATGATTGGGCTACTCGGCACGTAAGAGCGACATGCCATCGAATGGCTAGTGCGGCTGTGGACATGTCATCATTTGTAGTTCCTATTTATCTGAGTGATTGAGTTAAGTGCATGCGATCAAATAGGGCCCCGCGCGCGGCGCAGCCGGACTGCTGCGAGAAGGAATGCGGCCGCGAATACGAGCCCGATCCAAAGTTCTGGCGTGCTCAGAAATCGTCCGGGAGTGAGTTGAGATAATGAGCCGGTCGCGATTCCTCCGTGCGGGTTGAACGCGAAGGCTTCCGCGGCCCAGTTCAGTAAACGGTTTTTTAGCAGATCGGCGAAGTGTGAACTGTTGAACGCAATCTTCTCCAGGATCCCGATCGCGAGTAGCGGCAACACGGCCCAGAGAAATGTCGCGCGCCGCGCCCAACCGGAGACCAGCATCAACCAGCCGTAGATCGGCGCGTGCCAGAGCGCGAGCACGACCAGACCGTAGAACAGCACGATCCAGTTCTGAAATACCGGGAAGTGGGCAAACGTCGTCGCCGGACTCATTCCGTGCACTAGCAGATTTACGCTGCTCATCAGCAGCATGATCACCTGAACGCAAACAACGAGCGCAAAGGCGATGACCGGTAGAATCACCAGCGGGATGGTTATCTTCGATAGCACGGTGGTGAGATCCGAAACCGGAAGCGACTTCCAGAAGAGGATGCTGCGATCACGCCGTTCCCCATGCAGCGCGTCGAGGCAGTAGAACACGCCCACGATGAAGACGACGAAGATCATCATCATCGCCACCACGTCGTAAGGCACCTCGATTGCGGCTCGTTGCCGCGCCGGATCGAGCAACAAGACCGCGCGCCTCCGCTCCGCCAGACCTATGGTACTAATGGCAAAGCCGAAAATCTGGACCGCAGCAACGATCAGCGGCGCGATGTAAATGGAACGGTTCTCCCATAACTCGCGCCGCACCGACCAGTAGAATGGCCGGGTCGCCGCGATAGCCACAGGCGCAATTGTACCCGTATCGCCGGGCAACGCGGAAACGACGTTCGATGAACTATTCATTCTGCTTTGTTTCTACTATTACTTATTGCTTTCCCCTTTTCCCGCCACGAACACGTCAGCGATGCCCGGCCGGCGAACCTCTCCCAGCGCTGCGAGGTGGTCGCGATCAACGTGGTCGAACAAGAGAACGCTGCGGCCAAAGACAGGGCGCTCATAGATCGGTTTCAGCGCCCGCGCGGCCTCAAGCTGCTCGGGATGCACCATCACTTCCAGATAGCGCGACTCGAATTCCTCCATGCTGCACTCGAGCACGATGCGACCGCGATCGATAAACATGAGATCGGTTAGAACATCCTGGATCTCTTCCACTTGATGCGTCGTCACCACAATAGTGCGGGTGCGATCGAAGTAGTCGTTCAGAAGCGAATCGTAGAACTGCTTGCGATACAGGATATCGAGCCCAAGGGTCGGCTCGTCCAGGACCAGCAATTTCGCGTCGATCGCCATCACTAGAGCAAGATGTAACTGGGCCACCATGCCCTTCGACAATTGTCTTACTTTGCTAGCGCGTTTGATGGTGGTCTTTGCCAGGAAACCTTCCGCTTTCGCGCGATCGAATCGCGGATGCACCCCGGCGACGTACTCGAGCATCTGTGAAACGCGCACCCAGCGCGGCAGCACCGCGACATCGGCAATGAAAGAGACATCGCGCATGAGCTCTTCGCGCGAACTCCATGGATCTCGACCAAGCACCTTCAATTCTCCCTCATAGGAGGTGAGGCCGAGAATCGCGTTCAACGCGGTCGTCTTGCCCGCGCCATTGGGACCGATGATTCCGAGGATGCGCCCTTCTTCGACCCGCAAATCGATCCCATCCAAGGCGACGGTAGTTCCGAAAACTTTGCGGAGACTGCGTGCTTCTATGGTTGCCACGACTTTAGCGCCCCTCCTTTTTTGTTTTCGGCTTCGCACCAGCATTGTAGCTGCCACCGTCTCTGGCGGCAGATCCGCGCTTCGCCGCGCGCATCAATTCTTTGGGGGTAATGCCAAGGCGCTGAATGGTCGCGGCGACCCTGGGCCATTGCTCCGCGAGAAACTTCTGGCGTTCGCCTTTGAGCAGCAGCTCGCGCGCACCGCTGTTGACGAATATGCCGAGGCCGCGCCTGGTTTCGACCAGTTGCTCGCCGGTCAGTTGCTGGTAGGCCTTTAGCACCGTGAGCGGATTGACCCGAAATTCGGCCGCGACACTGCGCACGGATGGCAATGGATCGCCTTCGTTGAGCACGCCATCGAGAATCATGGCGACAACCCGGTCCCGCAGCTGTCGATAAATCGGCTGACCATCGTTCCATTCACTTTCCATCCTGTATTCCACCGGCGCTTGAGTGTGGCCACGGGCTCCTGTCGCAATGAATCTTCCGAAGCTCAGATCGAAGACGTGCGAAAAGGGCCGCCGCCGCACTCCACTTTGGTTGACCCGTGCTTCTCATATAGTGTTATACATAACTACAACACAATTTCAGTGGCAAGCTTTTTTTTTAACCGCCTCGCCGGCCCTGACTGTCGCCTGATCCAGCCCGTCACGTAGTGGACGCGGTGCGTCACAAGGCTAACAAAAAATGGATAAAAACCCCGTTCCCGTCGGAGCGCGTTATCTCGACGGCACGGATATAGCTCGCTCGGCGATACATATCATGAAGAGCATCCCTGTAAGTTTGGTAGCGTTATTAGCTTTCTGCGGCTCAATCTACGGCGGGCCGGAACCTTCTTATTCCAAGGACGCACCGCCACCCGCGCCGGCAGCGATGAATTGGACCGGCTTTTACGTTGGAGTTTTTGGTGGCTACAACCACGGCCACGTCGAACCGGATCTCACTTTAGGAGGATCATTTAATCAGATTGGACCGCTCAAGAACGCGCTGGAGTCGCGCGGCTCGGAAGATTTCAATTACGACGGGGGCGAAGCCGGCGGACTCATCGGCTACAACTATCAACTGGGAAAATTGATGGTCGGTCTGGAGAGTGCCACTAGTTACCAATGGGCGCGAGAGTCCACTGATACCGGAGCATTCATCCTTGGCCAAGGCGCGCCGCCGTTGTCTGTCCGCACTTCATTTAAAACGCATTACCTCACCACCGTAGCACCGCGACTTGGCTTCGCCTGCGGGCGGTTCATGCCTTTACGTCATCGGCGGTCTTGCAATCGGCGACGTCGATTTCTCGCAAACGCTTCACGACCTGGCCGACCCGGCCACACACCTGGGTAATGCCCGCGGCTCAACCAACGTCGGCTGGATGGTCGGCGGCGGAATGCAATACGCGATCAGCGATCATTGGAGCGCGCGCCTCCAATATCAATATGTGGACCTCGGAAGCGCCAGCTTCGACAGCACCCTTACAACCGATCCGACATTCCGCGGCCATCACGAAGTAAGCTTGACTGAGCATCACGCAACAGCAGCGCTGATTTATAAATTCTAAGGGAACAGCGTCGGCCGCAGCCAGGCAACGCCCTCGGACGTTCGCCAGGAAACGTACGAGCGAAAGGTGCCCGTGCGACGGGCCGGACACAAACTAAAGTCCGTCCTGGCGAATGCGCCGAAGACTGCACGCGAGCGCCCGCGTTTCCCCAGCGCGAAGAGATACGCGCCTTTCGGTTGCTCCCACAACTACTGCTTTGTAGCATAACGATTCGTGAGCGCGGCAATTGAAACTTCCGGTTTGACCCGCGATTTTGGAACTTTTCGCGCGGTCGATCAGTTGAGTTTGCGGGTGGAAGCTGGCTGTTTTTACGGATTTCTAGGGCCCAATGGCGCTGGGAAATCCACCACCATCAAAATGCTAACTGGTTTATTGGCGCCGAACGCCGGCGACATTCGCGTCCTCGGCGAAGAAATCAGTGATCCGCAGAAATCGCTGGCGGTGAAACGGCGCACCGGGGCAGTTTTGGAAAACCTCGCGCTCTTCGATAATCTGACCGCGCGCGAGTATCTTACGTTTGTAGCGCGAATGTATCTGCTCCCGGCCGAGACTACCCGCGAGCGCTGCGCGCAGCTTCTCGCGATCATGGAACTGGACCGCGAGGAGAAAAAACTCACCCTTGAATTTTCGCATGGGATGAAGAAGAAACTCGCGCTCGCCGCTGCCCTCATCCCGAACCCTGATTTACTTTTTCTGGACGAGCCGTTCGAAGGCGTAGACGCCGTTGCTTCCCGAACCTTGCGCGACACTCTGCGGCAATTTGTTAAACGCGGCGGCACCGTCTTTCTTACCTCGCACGTGCTCGAGATCGTGGAAAAACTCTGCACCGATCTCGGCATCATCGCGCACGGACGGCTGGTCTATCAGGGTAAGATGGAGGAGGTGCGCGCAACCGGTTCGCTGGAGGATAAATTTATCGCGGTCGTGGGTCGCGAGCACGAAGCGCAGAAGCTCAGCTGGCTGGAGTGAACTGGGAACAATTCAAAGCCATCTTGTGGTTGCGCTGGCGGCTAACGAGAAATCAATGGGGCAAACACGGTGCGCGCGGCGCGGTTGCGATCATCCTCTTCTTCGCTGGTTGTTTGCTGGGAGTGTTTTGCTTTTTCGCGGGATTAATCGGCGCTGACCTCGGTCTGCGCGAGGCCACGAGCAATATTGTGATGATGACCTGGTTCGTTCTGGTGGGCGTATTCCTGATGTTTTGGACGATTGGGTTACTCTCGGAATTGCAGCGCTCGGAAGCGATCGATTTACAGCGCTTAATGCACCTGCCGGTCAGGCTCGGCCAGATTTTCGCTATTAACTACCTCGCCTCCCACTTTTCCCTAAGCATCATCGTGGCGGTGCCGGCGATCTTCGGGCTAAGTATCGGGCTGGCTTTAGCTCGCGGACCGCTCCTGCTGCTGATGCTGCCGCTGGCCTTGAGCATGATCTTCCTGATCACCGCCTGGACCTACTGTTTGCGCGGCTGGCTGGCGAAACTCATGACTAATCCCCGCCGCCGCCGCACCGTCGTGGCCGGTTTAACTTTCGCGCTCGTGCTCTTGGCGCAACTGCCCAACCTTTACATGAATGTGTTTGCGCGTTCGACCAGTCGCCGAAGCCACCTGCCCTTTAGTCGAATTCTGGCGGCGCAAAAGTATTTGCCGCCATTCTGGGTCTCGCTAGGCGCGAAGAATCTGGCGAACGGCGCGCCCACGCCGGCGGTGCTGGGCACGCTAGGCCTGCTTGGCCTGGGAGCGTTGGGCCTGGCACGCGCCTATCGCGGCACCGTAAAATTTTACCAGGGCGCGCCGGCCAGCGGCCGCTCGGCCCACCCTACTCCGCCGCCAGCCGTCGCTCACCTTTCCACCTCTACTTCCACTTTTCTCGATCAGAAAATTCCGGGCCTCTCCGAAGAAGCGACCGCGGTGGCGCTCGCCTCCTTTCGCGCGATGTTGCGCGCGCCAGAGATCAAGATGGCGTGGGCGATGTCGATCTTTGTTCCGTTAATTGTCGCCGCCACCATTATTTTCCGGGCGCACTTCAGCTTTCCCGCAAGCCTGAAACCATTCGTGATTCCAGTGGTCATTGCCTTTTGTCTTTTGACTTTAGTACAGTTCCTCTCGAATCAGTTCGGCTTCGATCGCGACGGATTCCAGACATTTGTCCTCTCACCCGCGCGGCGCAGCGCCATCCTCCTCGGGAAAAATCTCGCCGCCTCACCGGTGATTTTTTGTGCTGGTCTACTCTGGCTCATCCTTACCTGCACCATTGTTGGCCTGACCTTCTCCACCGCCTTGGCGGCATTTTTTCAAATCGTCAGCACTTTTTTCATCGCCATCTTTTTCGGCAACATCCTTTCCATTTATCTGCCGTATCGGATCCGCGCCGCTTCTCTCAAACCGACCAAAATTTCGGGCGCGCGCGGTCTGCTGGTGGTGTTTTGCCAGTTGCTCTCTCCCTTCCTGCTTATTCCAGTTTTCATTGGGCCGGCCGCGGAACTTCTTTTAAACCTGAGCACACCAGTAACCGCGCTGCCGGTTAACCTGATTGTTTCCATGCTGGTCGCATTCGCGGCCTTCGCCTGCTATCGCTGGTTCCTTCCTTCGCTCGGACAACAACTTCAACAACGTGAGACCAAAATTCTCGAAGTCCTTACCGCGGACGTAGAATAGGAATGTCGCCGCTCCGCGAATTTACTCCGGCCGAACTACGGCAACTGCGCGCTTTTAAAACTCCGCACGGCATTCAACTCTTTCTCGACTCGCTTCCGTACCATCTGACCGATACCGCGTGGTCGCCGCGCAGAGTTTTGCAAGGACGCACCGCGCACTGTCTCGAAGGCGCAATCTTCGCCGCCGCTGCTCTACGCGCGCTCGGCTTTCCCCCGTTTCTCTGGGACCTGGAAGCCGATCACGATACCGATCACGTACTCGCCTTGTTCAAAGTGCGGGGCTGCTGGGGCGCGGTTGCTACCTCAAACTTCACCGGCTGCCGCTATCGCGAGCCAGTCTATCGCACTCTGCGAGAGCTGGCGTTGAGCTACTTCAATATCTACTTCAACCTCCGGGGCGAACGCACTCTGCGGCGCTACTCGCGGCCAGTCGATCTTTCGCGCTTCGACCAGCAACATTGGATGACCTCCGAACACGACATTTGGTTTGTGCCCGAGTATCTCTGCGATATCTCGCACACTTCGTTGCTCACGTCCGCGCAGGCTCGCGGATTGAAGCGCATCGACGCCCGCACCCGCGCGGCCGAGATGCTAGGGCATCGAATGAAGACATAGTTCATCTTAGCGGCGTGGACTAGTTAACGAGATTTAAATACCGAGCGACACTCTGGTCGCGATTTCTGGGTAGCGCGCGCTACCCGGAAGGATTTCTCCTTCGTCTGGCCCTATGCGAGTAACTAACTAATAACGGCCCACTAGTCGCCGCGCGGCGCTTCGATGATGAAAGGCAAAGTAGTAACTAAATCGCTGTTGAGATATAGCTCGGCGCGATATTTCCCCGGTGGCCAGCCTTTCTTTGGCCGCGACAAACTAAAGCTGCCAAAGGCCGGCGTTTCCTTTGCCGTCGTCACCGTCTCATCCACGTGATAATCGCGCGGCGCGGCCTGGCCGACGTCTTCCGCGATCCAGACACAGCGCACACGGTCGCCCTCCACCACGCTCTCGCTTTGCCAGCGCATAAGGATTCCCGGCGTATCGGTGGCGAAGATCGTCGTCGATTCACCCGCTATTTCGCGGCTCAAAGTTGCGGCAATGGTTTTCGCTGGCGTCGACGAAGCCGTGGGTAAAGGGGAACCTGTTGGCGACGCCGTCGGTGATGACGATGGTTCCTGTGCCCGCGCAACCTCCGCACCACCGGCCATGAGCAACAACCACAAGAGAAAAAATCGCATGCATCGACGATGGGCGAAGCAAGTGTGAGGTCAAATTCCGCGGTCGCGATTTGAGCTCGAATCAGATAGATTCCAGGATGCGTCTAGTAATCACGCTGCTGATTCTTGGGCTGGGATGGACGGCGCGTGCGAATTGGCCCTTGCCCACCAACGAAGGCACTACCTGGCGTTATCGATTGACCGCTGAACCGGAGAACACCACTGCGGTCTTAACGCGCGAAATTTCGCCAGCGGAACTCCCCAAGCTCGGGCAAACGATGCGTCTCGAGACGAAAATCGGTGGCCGCTCGCGCGCGACCGCATTTTTGAAAAATATCGGCAATGCCATTTTTGCGGTGGGCAGACGCCGAAGCGACGGAAGTATTGTCGGCTTTGAGCCGCCAGTCACGGTCCTCCCGGCCGGCGACGAAGCTAACGAGACGTGGAATTTCACGGGCGATGTCGCCGGTTTGGAGTGCGAGTTGGATTTTCACATCCTCGGTGAAGAAGAAATTACGGTGCCGGCGGGCAAGTTCCGGGCAACTCATCTCCACGGCGAACAAAGCGGTAGTTACAAGACAACGGCCGAGCGCTGGTTCGTGCGCGATTTGGGCTGGGCAAAAGAAATCGTGACGCAACGCGCGCCGAGCGGCGAGCTGCTTCTTCGCAACACCATCGAACTACTCGATCGCCCGGCCGCGCCGCTTCGCACCTCGCCGACAGCGGTGAAGAAGCCGCTCGAAGTTTCCGTTTCCACCAGCAGCGACGGCGATCCATTAAGCACAATTTCCGCGGATGCGCTGCAAATCGTCGCGCGCTGGCACGGCCATGGTTTGGGACGAGGAACGAAGCTGCGCGCGGTTTGGATCGCGGAAAACACCGGCGACACCGCACCGACCGATTACGTGGTAGATGAAGCGACCGCTATCGTCACCAGCCCGGAGGCTTATGGCCGGTTTACTCTCGCGCGCCCGGCAGACGGCTGGGCGATGGGGCGGTATCGGGTTGAGTTTTACCTCGGCCCAACTTTAATGGAAACAGCTCATCTCATTATCGGCCGGGCCTCGCCGCGAATGGAACCAACGCCAAATTTCTTGAATCCAAGCTTGCCGTGACCGCGTCTAATTAAACAAATGGCTAAGATATTATTGATTCCGTTAATTGTTCTTGTCCTGGGTGGTTGTGATATTACCGGCCTGCGTGGCAGTGGGAAAATTGTCAGTGAGCAGCGCCAGGTCGCGCCTTTTGTAAATATCGAAACCGGCGGCGCATTCCGGATGGAATGGAATAGCGGCCCGCCCTCCGCCGAGGTGACAGTGGACGATAACCTGCAACAATATGTCGAAGTTAAGGTAAGCGAAAATGTCCTGCACTTACGGACTACCCGAGAACTCCGGCCATCGCACTCACTAAAGGTCACACTCACCAGTCCATCTTTGGAGGCGGCGGACTTGAACGGCGCTTCGCATCTGATCGTCCATCGCCTTACCAGCTCGAAGTTCTATCTCGAAAGCAGCGGCGCCACCAGAGTGACGATCGATGGGTCGGTGGAAGATATGATCGCTAATATGACTGGCGCCAGCCGCCTGGATGCGGCTGGTTTGCAAACGAAGCGCGCGGAAGTTTCTGTCACCGGCGCCGGAAAAGCAGGAGTAACCGTAAGTGATCAGTTAAAGGTTTCTATCACCGGCGCAGGTAAGGTGGAATACGGCGGCCACCCCGCGAAAATAGAGCGCGAAATAACCGGCGCCGGCTCAATCAAGCAGCGCGACTAAGTTAGGTGCAATAACGGAGGCGACTTTCAGCTTTCGTATTTGAAAGATACCAGCACGCGCGCGCGAAACGCCCGCACCTTACCGCCCTCGACCTTCATATCCAGCTTCACAATCTCGGCAATGCGCAGATCGCGCAGCGTCGCGGCGGCGGTCTTGACGGCATTTTTCGCCGCCTCCTCCCACGAATCTGTGCTCGTGCCGATTACTTCTGTTACCCGATAGACGGAATCAAAATCTCCACTTTTTTTGGCCATAGTTCTCCTTCCTATCAGCCTCGCTGATTCCTGTCAAACCAATCGCTCCCTCTGGCCTCCCTTGTCGCGCCCCAAACTTACGCCCAGGCGGATCAGCCTTTTCTTTGTGCCTGCGTTCGGGGCAAGATCTGTTAAGCTGCTACATGTCCGAAGACGATGACATCACCATAACGTGCCAAAATTGCGGTGAAGAGATCGCTGGCTCGCGCGCCTCCTTTAAGCAGAGAGACTGGGAGTGTCCTCAGTGCGGCGGCAGCATCATCCGCGCCGACGAGCAGACCATGAATTGACTTCCGACTTTTAACTTCTGCCTTATTCCTTTCCTGCCCAACGGCATCCCTCTCATCTCGGCTTAGCTCAGTTCAGGCTTAGGTCGCCCGCCAGCCGATCCGCGCGACCCCCAGGGTTTGGAGGCGATCTCGGGAAAACGAGGGAGCGCGCGGCAAGAGAGCGTATAACCCGCTCAACTTTTCAACGAATCTCGAATCTCTGCCATCACTCCCACCCTATCTGTCTTCCCTTGTTTTGTTCCTCCAGCCAGCTTTCGAGTGGTTTAAAGTAATCTGCCATTGCCCGCGTAGAAATGTCTTCCCCGGTCGCATCCTTTAGGACCTTGCGCCAATCTTCCGCGCTGCCTTTCTTCAGGATGTTATTCAACCATTCTCCTACTTCTTTGTTATCGGCGTAATTACATGATTGCGGTGGCTGGTGCAGAATCTTGCGCGCAATGTAGTCGTGAAGCTGGAATTTAAAGACAGTCGCGAAAGCGTAGTTGTAATAGTAAGCTGGGTTATCATTGATATGAGTCTTGGTCGCGGCATCGCAAAATTCTTCGCCGCGCGCTGACGGCGGCTCGATGCCCTGAATCTCTCCTACATACTTCCACCAGCGCGCGTTCCACTGATCGGCCGGAAGATTATGCGCATAGATATCCGCTTCCCAGTGAGTCATCGTGCCACTGGCAAAGAAGATAAATGGAATTGAGCGTGCCAGAGCATCATCGAGGAGAAAGGCCGTCTTGTCGGCGTGGAAATCTTCCGGCAAAACATGGCGCGCCTGCAAATAGGGAACCTGCCTGGAAGCAAGTGCGATCAGTTCACCTATTCCCTCATGGAATCCCGGCGCGGCTCCGGTGCGCAAGAGATAAGGGACTTGCGGGCGCGAATAAGCTTTGAAGTAGTAGCCGTGGCCTAGTTCGTGGTGAGCAGTGAAAAACCATTGCGAATTTGGCTCGATACTCTGGAGAGAACGAATGTCATCCTACAGGTCGATGTGCCAGCAGGAAGCATGGGTATTTTTCTTTCGCTTCGACCCGGGCGCCAGCGGGTAAAGATCAGACCGCTCCCAAAAGCTGGCCGGCAACGGCGCGAAACCCAGCCCGGTGTAGAATTGTTCTGCCTGTTTGATGATCCACTGCGCGTCTTTGCCTTGGAAATATCGATCGATATTGGCGGCCTCAACCAAACCAGTCCACTCCTGGCTCCAGCGATTATTGATCCAATGTGCCGGAATCTTTTTCGGCACCGGCTGGTGAAACTTCTCCGCCAATTTATACTTCGCCCAGGTGTGAAGCTGAAGATAAAGAGGACGCAAGGTAGTCATCCAGCTTTCTTGTAACTTCAGCATCTCCTCCGCCGTCATTCCATAGCTAGCTACTTCGAGGGAGAAATAGTCTGGATACTTCATTTCGTGCGCGACGCCGTTGCGTAACTCGCGCAGCGTAACCAGATTTGGCTTCAAGGCAGGTCCACTCAACTTGGAAGATTCCCAGACCGCCTTGCGTTCATTCAAATCGCTGCTGTGTTCCAGCTTGTCGTCAATTTGATTGGCGGTGATGGCAGCGCCGTTGAGCTTAAATTCGAAGCTATTGAGAATAGACGCCTGTTTTGTTTCGGCGGCAACGCGCCGCGCCACCAGATCGGGATTGATCATCGGCTCTTCGGCCGCATTCAGCAGTAACTGCTTTAGCTCACGAATCGTTAGCTCGTTTAACTCGGATTGATGAGTCAGCAGCTCGCGCGCTTCGCTGATCAAAGCCGGATTGCCATTAAACGCCGCTGCTGGTTTCCCCGCCACTTCCGCCGCGGCGTCGTGCTCAGGCGTAACGTCGGTCACCGCCAGCCACTGCGCTTCGCTGTTTACCTTGTAGAGTGCCTGGTAGCCCGCATTAGCGAGAGAAAGGAAGCGGTCGGCTCGCTCCTGCAGTGGCGAGCTGGCAGCGACGGCGAGAGGGAAAATGGCGGCCAGAGCGATCAGAGACATCGCGCGGAGAAAATACGTTCGCATGACGCAGGGTAACGCGGCGCCGACGAAATTGGGAAGAGCAAACGTCATCTCAAACAGACGTGCTCGACTCGATCAAACGCTTCAAGTAGGCTTTCCTCATGCTTTGGGTGCGAATCGGCGCGCTGGTTTGTTTTTTTGCAGTGGTGCTGGGCGCTTTTGGGGCGCATGCGCTGGACTCGACGCTGAGGGCGCACCACAGCCGCGATACTTGGAACACCGCCGTTCTCTACCACTTTTTGCAGGGGCTGGCGCTGGTGGTGTTGGGATTTCATCAGGCGAACCGTGTGGCTTGTTATCTGTTTCTCATCGGCATCATTTTGTTTAGCGGCAGTCTTTACGCGCTTTCGCTTTCTGGGATGCGCTGGTTTGGGGCGATTACACCGGCCGGCGGAATTTGTTTTTTGGCGGGTTGGGCCTGGCTTTTCTTTTCCCCACGTTAAGCGCGCTTGTTGCTCTTCATTTTTCTGTCTAGAATCAACCAGCGATGATGCACACCTTCATCGAAACCCAGCGCACGGCCTCGACCGTGATCGCATTCTTTGTCACTTACTTTGTCGCTCTGGCCATCGGAAGATTCCGTTCGGTCTGGTTTATCAATTCTTTTGTCTCACGCTCGCCTTCTACGTCGCCATCAGCATCTATGGTTTGCGCGCCTCCTGGCGCAACCACATTGGGGCGGCTCTCATTTTGCTCAGCACCGCGGTGGTGGTCGGTTTAATCGATCGTTACGTCTGGGATTTATATTTTGAGAAACGGCGGCAGACGCCCGTTCCGAAGCTACTGCGCGAGTTGGCGGCACTGGTGATCTTTCTCATCGCCCTGTTGTTTGTTCTTAGCTCGGGCTACCATGCCGAGCGCGAGCTCCAGACCTTATTGGCCGGCTCCGGAGTAGCAGCTGTGATCCTCGGGTTTGCCGGCCAAAACATTCTCGGCGGCCTGCTTGCCGGCGTCACTTTACAGATTAGCCGGCCTTATCGAGTGGGGGATTGGTTAAAGCTAGGAGAGAACTACGGCGAAGTAATGGAGATCAACTGGCGCGCCACCCGGCTGCGCACTAATGACAACATCTACATTGAAGTCCCCAATAACGAGATCGTTAAACAAACCATCGTCAATCTTCATTATCCAAGTGGCCTGCACGCGCTGCGGCTGCGGGTAGGAATTGACTACACCCTTCCACCTAACCGGGTAAAAGACGCACTCTACCGTGCTGTTTGCGGCGCCGATCACGTGGTGAAAGAGCCGCGCCCGAAAATTTTTCTAATGGACTTTGGCGAATCTGCCATCACCTACGAAATTAAGTATTACTTAAATAATCACGCGGTAATGAACGACGCCGCCGACGCGATTCGCACGAATATTTGGTATGAACTCAAACGTGAAAAGATCACCATTCCTTTCCCGATTCGCACCCTCAAACTGGACCGGCGGCGAGCGAAGCCAGTCGCGGAGGGGCACGCAGAAGCGCGAGCGATTCTGCGGGGCGAACCGCTTTTCAAATGTTTGAGCGATACACAGGTGGACGGGTTACTCGACCGGTCTCAGCTAAACCATTTCGGACGCGGCGAACGATTGATTGAAGAAGGTGCGGAGGGCAGCTCGATGTTCGTGCTTCTGCGCGGCACAGCTAATGTATCGGTGGCCAAGAACGGTTCGGTAATTCGCGTCGGGACCTTGAACTCGGGCGACTGCTTCGGCGAAATGTCGCTGCTAACCGGCGAGCGGCGCGCGGCCACTGTGCGCGCAGAAGGTGATTGCTATGTTATGGAGATCAGCAAGCCGGTGATGGGCGAGATCATTCGACAATCGCCCGATTGCCTTAACCAACTGAGCGAACTACTCGCCAGCCGAAAACTGGAGAACGAGGATATTCTTAAAGACGCCGCGGCCAGCCAGACTATCGCGACCAAGCAACAGGAATATAGCGCCAGTTTTCTCGGTCGATTGCGCGCCTTCTTCGAGCTGTAGTTCCGCTTTTGTGGTTACTACCGCATACTTAATACTTCCAGCAACGAAACATTGTCGCCGGAGTTTTTCTCAACTGCGTCTCAGCTAATAAACGCTATTGTCCGACGTTAAAAATTTCGAGTAAGGCAATTCCTTCTCCATTACTCGTTCCACTGTCGTTGGTCACAATCACCGAGTAAGCGCCGGCATCCAAAATAGTTAAAAGCGCCGCTTCTTTATCGTCGGAAGGTGTGAGCCCAATACTAGTAAGTTCTGTTTGCTGCGAGTCTTTCCAGTTTCGATTCGATGCGATCAGGGCTCCGTTTGCGTTATAAAGTCCCAGGGCGGGATCGGCCAACGGGTTCATCACTCCCTGGTTGCTCAGGCTGGGCCCAATCGCGCGCGCCGCGACTTCGATGCTACCATTGCCAACAATAAAACCGCCGATGAGAACATTATTTCCCGACTCCACTTTTCCACGCGCCGAAACATTCACCAGCTGGGAACCATTGGTGGTAATCTCATAGACCTCGACTAATCCCACGCCGATCGCACCAGCCTGGTTGCCGAGGATGACGCTGTAAACTCCGGGATTTAACGTAGTCACAATCGCGCTCTCTTTCGGATTCGTGGGTGTGAGGCCGGTCCTGGCTAGCTCCGCGTCCGCGACGTAGTCGTCGTTGGTCATTAAGAATTGATTGCCTTGGAAGAGAGAGATGATTGGATCGGCTATTACCGGGTTCAATCCAAACTGCGCCAGACTGGGTCCCAGTCCGCGGACAATTACTTCCTTATTTGCGCTCCCGGTAACAATAAATCCGGCAATCATCACATTTTCACCTGTCCCGACTGTCCCGCGCGCCGAGACATTGCGCAGGGTGCCTGGAAAGGTCGCCATTTCCGGCGCGAGACTCAGGCTTTCGAAGTGCAGCGGAATAGCGTTGAAAACTTCGTCGCAAATGTGGGTGGGGTACTTGTAATCGAAGACTTTACTGCCATCGGATTGAAGCCCGACTAATTCGGCATTCGGATTGGCAGTGCCTAGGCCACCGGAAACGGCATAGTCTATAAGGTAGTTATTGGGTGCATCCTCGTAAACACTGGAACAGACATCGCTTATGATATGCTGGTCGTACTGGAAAACCTCCGTTGCGGTCCCGTTCGTCAGGTTGAGGGCATACTTTCGCGGCAGCGCGTAGGTTCGATTTGCTCCTGCCGGGGTATGATGCAGACTATTCCTTCCGTTGTCGAAAAGGAGAAGCTTGTCATCGGCAGTGATGGAAACTGAATGCTCTCCGATCGGAGTAACACCCGGAGCCGGCACTGAAAGAGCGAAGGCGCGCAAGCTGGGATATTGATACCAGGCCTTGGTGGGATCTCCGAGAATCCACTTGATCTTACTAGTTTGATAATCTACGGCGATAACGAAGTTTTCACGGCTGGAGACGATTAGTGTATCGTCGCTTCTTCGGTAAGTATTGGCATTGTTGTGAAACCAATCCTGGCTTCGAACGACGAAAGTGCTGGGATCGTCTCCGCCAGCGGTCATGGCGGCGGAAATAATATCTGCCATGTTAAATTCCTTTATAAGACTGCCTGTCTTATCGACCTCAAGAATAACTGATTCGGTATCCGTCTGAGTATCAACGCAAAGGAGAAGACCGTATTTACCGGGATCGATATTATGGTGAAAACCAGTTACACCTATGTCGCTATAATCATTTTCGACCGAAACGGCGCCGTCCAGCTCAATGCGTAGCAATTGGGTATCATTACCGACATAGAAGGCATTATCGTAGAAGGCGTCGCTAAAGCTAGCCACCCCGGCGTCTCCAACCCAGCGAAGCGCTCCATCACTATCCATGACCGCGGGCGAGTCCGCGCTACAGGCGTCTTTAAGAAGCATGTAGTCATAGCTCACACTGGTGGAAGTTGTTCTACTTTGGACGATAATTGGATTCTTGTAACCGCAGGGATCGCTGTAAGCGGCGGTGGTGACAGAGCGCATCTCTGATTTGGAGGAGTTATCGGTAAAGGTGAAGCTGACAGTGACGGAGTTAGTCGAACTGTCGTAGAGTCCAAATACGGGAACAGTGAGACTATTGCTGCTCAAAAAACCGCGGCTCGTGAGGTAGGCGCTCGGATAATTAGCCGAGAGGGCGCGGGTGACCGATCCGGCACGGGGAGCGATCGTGAACCGCACGCTCGTTAGATTAGCGACCGGATTCACAGTGTAATTGAGCTGGTGTATAAATGAAGTCGGACCGGCCGTGTCGCTCACGAAATTGATGGCAGTGTTATCCGCCTGGGTCGCCAACACACGGGGGGCGCCGCTCATTCCTGAGAGACCGAGAGTAAACGCCAAAAGCCAGCTTTGCTGCATGAAAGTTAAGCGCATAAATATCTCCTCATCCCGTCTTAGGTTTATTCCCGCGCCTCAGCTCGACCGTCCAAATAGAACACCCGCGACGAAGCTTCGTTTCTACCCGCGTTGCTGGCCGTAATTTCCATAAAATGTTGCGCCAATTTCCTCAGTTGCGACTCCGCGAAACCCGTTTAGTGTCCCCCGCTTCAACCGGGTATGAGTTTTTTTCTTGCCTTTAATCTTCTGCAATCGGGCATTCGCCTTTCCCTCGCCTGCGCAATCGTCGGCCTGGTCGTCGCCTTTCTTCTCATCGCTTTTATCCTGCGTCTTTCGCCAGGCAATGAGCGGATGCGCGAGATTTCAAATGCGGTGCAGGAAGGCGCCAAAGCGTATCTGAACCGGCAGGTCGTCACCATTAGCATTATTGCGGTCATCATTTTCGGGTTGCTCTTCAAATTTAAAGATCATCCAACTGCGATTGGTTTCCTCATCGGGGCATTCTGCTCGCTTGCGGCCGGTTTTATTGGGATGCGAATCGCGGTCCTGGCCAACACCCGCACGACCGAAGCGGCGACGCGTTCGCGTAGCGCGGCGTTGCGCGTCGCCTTCAATGGCGGAGCGGTCACCGGCCTTCTGGTGGTCGGCCTCGCGCTGCTGGCGGTAGGAATTTTTTATACCATAGCTGGCAAAATGGTCGGGCACGACCTAGCGGTTCGCAGCCTAGTAGGTCTGGCGCTGGGTGCGAGTTTAATTAGCGTCTTCGCTCGTTTGGGCGGCGGTATTTATACCAAGGCCGCAGACGTGGGCGCGGATTTGGTCGGCAAAATCGAGAGCGGCCTGGAGGAGGACGATCCGCGCAATCCCGCCACCATCGCCGATAACGTGGGCGATAATGTGGGCGACTGCGCCGGCATGGCCGCGGACGTTTTCGAAACCTACGCCGTGAGCTTGATCGGCGCGATTTTAGTGGGCGCGCTGACGGTCTCGAATTCGCCCGCGGCGATCATTTACCCGTTTTTACTCGGGGGCATTTCTGTGCTCGGTGCGATCTGCGGAATTTTGTTCGTCAATATTAGTGGGGGCAAACCAGCCGGCGTGCTCATGGGTGCGGTCGGGATGAGCGCGCTCGTTTCGGCTATTTTGTTCTGGCCGGCGACGCATCAATTATTTCCCAACGGTTTGGAAGTCGCCGGGCGGCTGCGTTCCGCGAACGATCTCTATTACGCCTCGCTCGTCGGGCTGTTCATGACTGGGATCGTGGTCCTGATAACCAACTACTACACTTCGACCCGCTACCGGCCGGTGCAAAAAATTGCGCGCGCCTCCGAGACCGGGCACGCCACCAACATCATCGCCGGCCTCGCCATTGGCCAGCATGCCACCGCGCTGCCGGTTGGGTTTATTGGAATCGCGATCCTGTTTAGCTTCCATTTTGCCGGCCTCTACGGAATCGCGGTGGCGGTGATGGCGATGTTGTCGATGGCGGGAATTATTATTTCGCTCGATGCCTTCGGTCCTATTACCGACAATGCCGGCGGGATCGCAGTCATGAGCAACCTGCCGAAAGAAGTGCGCGGCGTAACCGATGAGCTCGACGCCGTGGGCAACACCATGAAAGCGGTCACAAAAGGCTATGCCATCGCTTCGGCTGGCCTGGCTGCGCTCGTGCTCTTCGGTTCCTACGTCGAAGAATTGCGCGCTCACCTAACGAGAAATGGGAAGCCGTTCGATTTCCACTTCTCGTTAACCGAGCCGAAGGTCGTTATCGGCTTGTTTATCGGCGGCTTGCTTCCCTACATCTTTACCGCTTTTAGCATGGACGCGGTAGGCAAGGCGGCCGGTGCGGTTGTGCGCGAAGTGCGGCGCCAGCTCACCGCCAAACCAGGAATTTTGCGCGGCGAAGACAAACCAGATTACGGCACCTGCGTCGATATCGTTACCAAGGCTGCCCTGCGCGAAATGATTATTCCTGCATTGCTGCCGGTGCTTGTCGTTATTTTGGTCGCGATCATTCCGCAGCTCGGCCCGGTCGTGCTTGGCGGCGTCTTGGTGGGAACGATTGTTACTGGTTTGTTTGTGGCCATCGCCATGACCAGCAGCGGCGGCGCGTGGGACAACGCGAAAAAATTCATCGAGGAAGGCCACTTCGGCGGCAAAGGTTCCTCAGCGCACGCAGCCGCCGTCACCGGCGACACGGTGGGCGATCCCTACAAGGACACCGCCGGCCCGGCGATCAATCCAATGATCAAGGTGGTGAACATCGTCGCCATTCTGATCATTCCGATTTTCTTTTAACAGCCGCGTTTGGCGGCGTAAGTTCGGTTCGATGGCCAACGATTCGCGCGATTACCAGATTGTCTCTTCCACTCACACGCCCGCCTTGCAAAAAGCGCTGGCGAAACCGGATGCGGGTGCGAACCCATTCAAGGTCGTCATTGATCCCAAGGTGCGGATGGATTTGCGTCGGGCGCTGGTCGATTTGATCGATTACCACGACGAAGCGCTGGCCGAACATTTTGCCGAGGGCAAACTCGCGCTCGATTCCTACAAGGAATATATCGAGCTCTTCGCCCGCAGTTTGAAGGAGACGATGGAAAGCCGCGAGGGCGTTTCTTATTTGCTTCGCTCGGTTGGCTTCGACGTGCCGGCGCACGAGATAAATTTAGACCCCGAGCTGCGCTGGAAAAAAGGGAAGCCGGGCGCGTTTGGCTCCAGCTTGCTCTAACGTTTTTATTTCAGCTGAATCAGCGTCCGCTCTTCGGCGGAGAGTTGCTCCGGCGGAATCGATTGAATGATCTCGCGCGCCCGGGCCACATCTTCGTTCGCGAGCAACGCCGCCGCGTAAATCGCGCGCCAGGATGGTTGCGTTTTTCCCCAATCGATCGGCGGCCCCTTAAACTGCGCCAGCGCCGCGTTCGCATCGTGCAAACGCAAACATCCGAGGGCAGCCGTGACGCGGAATTCAAGCCGATCGGGAAACTGGGCGACTAATTCCCTGGCCGTCGCCGCGTTCGCCGGCACATTTTTGCCGAGCAACAAATTAAAGTAAGCGGCGCGGTTGCGGGCGTTCGGGTCTTCCTGGCGAAGGGCGAGAGTTTTTTCTGCCACGGCGCGGGCGGAAGCGATGTCATGCTGTTTCAGGGCGAGGCGTTCCTGGCCTGCGAGAGCAAATGCCGCCTGCTGGGGCGCGCGCGCCAATTGATCGAACGCGCGCAGGGCCGCATCGTTCGCGCCGCTCTGCTCGGCAAACGCCGCCACAAAACGCAGTTTAGATGAATCGCTGCCCGCGAGGGAAATCGCCTTGCTCCAATGCAGTTCTGCTTCCAGCGTTGACTGTTTTTCCTGCGCCACCCGCGCCCGGAATGATTCCGTCACGACCGGATCGAAACGCAAATCTTTTCGCGCCAGCAGCGCGTCGATCTCATCCCAGCGCCGTTCACCCGCCAGAGCATCGAGCCGCGCCAACCGCAGCTCGTCCGAGGCTGTTCCATTTGCTCCGGTCAGACGCAGCACGCGCTCGAATTGCTGATGCGCATTCAACCATTGGGCAACTTCCGCGCGCGCCCCCCAGCGCTGTTCCACCTCATCGTAAATTGTCTCCGCCGGGCTGGCGTTGTAACGCAACTGCAAATCCGCCAGCAAAAGCGCATCGACCAAGTCCGCAGCGGCAAACGGGGTCAGCGCCGTCTTAATCCTTGTTAGCTCCGTTAAGTCGAGGTCCGGCGCGCGCGCCAGCGCCTCGAGTGCAGATTTTTTCGCGGCGCTATTTTTCTCCGCGATTTCCCAGAGTAATTTCCGCGCCTGCGCCCGCTCGTTGGCCGCGGATGAAAGCGCCAGCACCTCCGCGAGGCGCGTTTTTGCGGTCTCATCGTCTGGCGCGCGGGCGGCGGCCAGGCGCGCGTATTCCTGAGCTTTGTCCAGGTCGCCCACCTGCTCGGAATAGCGCGAAGCCAGCAGCAGAGCGCGCGTGGACGGCAGGCGTTTGAGCAATTGATCGATCGCTTTCGCCGCCGCGCCCAGCTGGTTTGCCTGCAAAAGCGCGGCCGCTTCTTCTTCGCGATCACTATTTGTCGCCTGCGGCAATTTGATTACCTGCTCCCAAATGCCGAGCGCTTCGGAGTGATGCAAACGCAAGGCCAGCGCCCCCGCCCCGCGCAAGGCGCGATAACCGAGTGGGTCCAGTTGCAGCGCGGCGCGATATTTCAGCGCGGCGCCGGAGAAATTTCCCTGCGCTACGAATGCTTCCCCTGCCGCCGCAAGCTGCTCCGACCTTTTCGCTTTTATCCGATGATAAATTGGACGCGCCGCCATTGCTCCGAAGAGCAGGAGAACCAGCAGCTCGCCAAACAAAAAAAATCGGCGCCGCCGAAGGATTGTCCCGCCACCTGCACGCCTGGATTTCACGACAAGGATACTGGAACACATTTTTGAAGCCGCTCACCTTGTTGTCAGGGCCCGATTTTTTTGTTTGACCGCGGCCCGAAGATCTGGGCAAAATGCGCGCTCTACAGGCCTCAACCCCATATGATGCGAAAAATATTTTTGGCGGCGCTGCTTTGCATGGGTGCGTTTAGCGCGCGCGCCGACATCATTCCCTCCCTGACTACGCCTGCCGACGTGACCCCCGTCGGCGGCGGAAATTTTAGTTGGAACTATAGTTCGACCGTCACCCAGGACGAGCGCGTCCAGACCGGCGACTATTTTACCATTTACGATTTCTCCGGCTACGTCGCGGGCGGCAACACTCAGCCAGCCGGCTGGACTTTTAGCGCCGCGCTTATCGGGGTTACGCCGTCAAGAGTGAGCCCGATGGACGACCCGACTTTGTTTAATCTTACCTGGACTTACACCGGCACCACTACCTTGGACGGCCCGCAGGCGCTCGGCGTTTTCTCCGCCATCGCCAATACCGATCTCGCGCATATCGGCGAATTTACCGCCGAGGCGACGAGGGCGGTTGGCGATCCCAACGGAACGAAGGTAGATAACATCGGCAACGTCGTCGTTCCCGTGCCGGAAGTTTCGACGCTCATCCCCGTGCTGGGAATTTGCTCGTTCGCTGCCTTCGGCGTCGCTCGTTCGCTCGCGCGATCGAAACAGCATTGAGCGGCGGGAACTTCCCGCAACCGAAGACCACGCCCGTTTCTTAATGAGCGCGTCCGCTACCTCCGGCACCCGCGTTAAATTCTGGGGCGTACGCGGTTCCATTCCCACGCCCGGCGTAAGCACAGTTCGCTACGGCGGCAATACCAGTTGCGTGGAAGTGCGCGCCGATGGCGAAATCATCGTCCTCGATGCGGGCTCCGGCATTCGTCTGCTCGGTCAATCGCTCCAGCGCGAATTTGGTTCAGAGCCGCTCAACGTCGCGCTTCTCATCTCGCATACCCACTGGGACCACATCCAGGGCCTGCCTTTTTTCCTGCCCGCCTACAGCCCAAAAAACCAAATTCGCGTTCTGGGCTACGACGGCACTCGCTCGCGCCTGCGCGAAATTTTAGCCGGGCAAATGGAAACGCCGTTCTTCCCTGTGAGCATGAAAGAATTGCCCGGAAAAATTCAAATTGAAGAACTCAAAGAAACGGATTTTCAAATCGGCAAAGTGCGGGTGTGCTCGAAATTCTTGAACCACCCGGGCGTGTGCGCCGGTTACCGTATCTACACCAGCAACGGTTCGGTTGCCTATTTGCCCGATAACGAACCGTTCGAGCAGCTCGACCTCCAGCTTCGCAATCGCGGGGACGAAAATACCGGCCACCAATACAAATCACCCGCGAAGGAGCGGGCCGATCTGGTCGAGTTTCTGCGCGACACAGATATTTTGGTGGTCGATTCCCAATACACCGACGAAGAATACCAGGCGAAAATCGGCTGGGGGCATGGTTCGGTCAGCAGCGTTGTTTCCCTGGCGGCAGATGCGGGGGTGAAACGGCTGGTGCTTTTTCATCATGATCCCAATCATGACGATGCGATGGTGGATAAAATCGTGGACAAGGCCCGGATGCAGATCGCGCAGAGTGGCCGTGCCTTTACGGTGGAAGGTGCGCAGGAAGGTGCGGAATTAATTTTGCGCTAAAACGGCTCCGTAGCGTCCGCGCGCGCAGCTTGCACAACTTGAAAACGAAGCATTTTACGAGTTACTTCCCTGCCCCAAATTGCCTCGTGGTGTAACGGTAGCACGAGAGATTCTGGATCTCTTTGTCTAGGTTCGAATCCTAGCGAGGCAGCCAGTCCGTCGCGGTTTTACTCGCCGTTTTGCGTGCGTTTCGCGCGAAAAAATTCCTTCAAAAGCGCGCCGCACTCCTTGTCCAGAACGCCGCTGCTGATTTCGCACCGGTGATTGAGCGCGGTCGATTGCAATAGATTCATCGCGCTTCCCGCCGCGCCACCCCGTGCATCCGCACAACCGAAAATGACGCGCCTGAGCCGCGCGTGCACGCTCGCGCCTGCGCACATCGGACATGGTTCTTTGGTGACGAATAACTCGCAATCATTCAGCCGCCAATCACCAACCGCCGCCGCCGCTTGTGTGATCGCAAGGATTTCCGCGTGCGCAGTCGGGTCTTTCAATGTCTCCACCTGATTGTATCCGCGACCAAGAATGCGGCCGTTTCTAGCCACCACTGCTCCAATCGGCACTTCTTCTTCCGCCGCCGCTTTCCCCGCCAAACGCAGCGCCTCTCGCATGAGCGTTTGGTCGTCGCGGAAAAGGATGTCCACGCTGCACCATATCGCTGCCGTTTTGCTTTACAATTTGCGCGGCTGCTCTCAACCTCGCTCGCGTGCGGCGTGCCCTCATTATTCTTTTCTGCTTCCTCGCCGCCGCCGCTCGCGGCCAGGAACAGGAGCGCAAGCTGGTCGATCGCCTGCTAAAACCCGACGCTGCTCTCGCCAACCCGGAACAGAACAAGAAATTCACCGCGTCCGCCGTCACCTCCGGCCGCTCCGTTAACACGCGCTCGTTTTATGTGCAGGAAAATCGGCTGGCCAAAAATTTCTCGGCCGATCGCCACGTCGCTACCACTTCTTTCGCAACCGGTAAGTTTCCGACCAAAGATGCCGCGATTCCCAAAGCGCGACCGCTCAAAACTTATCCGACGCGCGGCGTGTCGGATATTTCAGCTGCCTCAAATACTTCCAAGTCCTATCGGTCGGGCGATTTCGCCGGCAATCGCCCGTTTCTCGTCCACGGCAAGAGCCAAAAATCTCTCGATGCCCAGCGTCACCCTCTCTCGATCGAGGAAGTGCGCGAATTGCTGAACAAGAACAAATAATATTTGGCTCCGCGCGCTCGCCGCTTCTAAAGTGCGCGTGAAAATGTCAGCGCACGCTCAGCTCGCGCCTTTGCTTCGCGGCGCCGCCCAGATCATCAGCGAGGCGGAGCTGGCGGAAAAATTGCGCGCTCATCAGCCCTTGCGAATCAAGCTCGGCGTCGATCCCACCAGCCCCGATCTCCACCTCGGCCATACGTTGTTGCTGCGGAAACTCCGCGACTTTCAGGAAGCCGGGCATCAGGCCGTTTTGATCATCGGGGATTTTACCGCCCTCATCGGCGATCCGAGCGGGCGTTCCATTACCCGGCCGCAAATCTCGCGCACGAAAGTCGAAGCCAACGCTGAAACCTATCGGCAACAAGCATTCAAGATTCTCGATCCGGCGCAGACCGAAGTCGTTTATAACAGCACCTGGCTGGGAAAACTTTCCTTCGAAGATGTGATTCGCCTCAACAGCCGCGTCACTCTGCAACAGCTCTTGCAACGAGAAGATTTTCGCGCGCGCCTTAAAAGCGAGCAGCCGATTCACGCGCATGAAATTCAGTATCCCATTATGCAGGGGTGGGATTCGGTAATGGTACAAGCCGATGTGGAACTGGGCGGCACCGACCAGCTTTTCAACATTTTGCTCGGGCGCGAGCTACAGAAGGAAAATGGGCAGCCATCCCAGGTGGTATTGCTGATGCCGATCCTGGAAGGACTTGATGGCGTGCAAAAGATGAGCAAAAGCCTGAACAACTACGTCGCGCTCAACGATTCGCCGGTGGAAATGTTTGGCAAACTGATGAGTATCTCGGATGAATTAATGGCTCGCTACTACCAGCTTCTCCTGGCGCGCGAAGTAGCCGTGCAACTCCATCCCTTGGAAGCGAAAAAGCAACTGGCGGCGGAAATCATTGCCACCTATCATTCCGCGGCCGCGGCGGAGAAAGCGCAAAGCGATTGGACGACTCGTTTTAGTGAAAAGAAGTTAGGCGATGCGGAACTGCCTGCCTTGCCGGCCCAGGTGGGGGAATTAGTTAGTGTGATAGTTAAAGCTTTTGCCGTTTTCGGAAAATCCAAGTCCCGCGCCGAAGCCAGCCGGCTAATCAAACAAGGCAGCGTCCAACTGGACGGTGGGAAGCTTCTTCAACCTACCGCCCAGGTCTCGTTAGCTAGCGGGCAAATTCTTCGGCTCGATAAAACACACGCGCTTCGGATCGAGTAATGGGGCCTAACCTCGGGCAGAGACGCGACATTGGCAGACTCGGAGCGAACATGCCAGCGGTGGAAGCTTGCCACCAGAAGCCGGCTCCGGTTTCTTTTTTCCACTTTCTAACTGACTTTGTCTTCTACCTGGTTTTCCCCGCGCTCATTGTCCTGCGCCGACCGGATTGTCTTACTCACTCTCAGTTTTGGGCGGAGGACGGCGCAACTTTTTATCCGGACGCAATGCAACGACCGCTTTGGGAAAATCTGATCGCCTACAACTTTGGCTACTTCGATTTACTCCTGCGGCTGATGCATCAGTTGGCGGCGCTTTTTCCGCTGGCGCAGGCTCCGCGAGTCCTGGCGGTGGTGGCGATCATGATTCAGGCGGCGGTGCCGGCCTTTCTTATCTCCAGGCGCACCAAAACATGGCTGGGTTCATTTCCCATTCGCCTGGTGACGGCGATCGTCTATTGCGCGATGCCGAACAGCTTCGAAGTAAACGCGATTGCGCTGCATTCGCGGGTGCACCTGGCGGTGCTGGCTAGCTTAATTATTGTTAGCCAGCCGGCAAAAAGGATCGGCGGCAGGATCTTCGATCTCGTCGTCCTAGTGGTAAGTGGATTGTCCGGGCCGTTTATTTTCGTGCTCGTGCCGGTGGCTCTCTGGCGCTGTTGGAAAGAGCGCTCCGCGACGTTGAAGTATAACCTGATCGCGCTCTGCGCGGTGTTACCCTTTGGGTCGTTCGCGCTTCTGACCACCGGCCCGCGACGAATCGTCGGGCAGATGGGTATTTCGCTCGCGAACTTCGTTCGAATCATCGGCGGTCAGTTCACAACTTCATTTTTTCTCGGCGAAAAAAAGTATGCATCGGTCTTGAATCAACCCTGGTTCGAAATCGTAGCGTGGAGTGGCTTGATTGTTTTCGTCCTCCTGGTGGCGATAATTCTTTGCACCGGCGGACGAGAAGTTCGATCGCTGTTGTTCATCGGCCTCGGTCTGCTGGCGATGGCGCTGAGCACGCCGCTGGCCGGGTTCGATCGCCCCCACTGGGTCGCCCTTTGGAATGCGCCCGGCTGCGGCCAGCGTTATTATTTCCCGATGATGGCGGTGCTGCTTTTCGGGTTGGCGGCCCTAACAGGACGTGGACAAAATCGATGGTGGCGCTGGCTCGGCGTCGCGTCCTTGGGTTTAATCGCGCTCGAAGGTGCGCGCCGGGATTACATTCTGCCGCCTTTTATCGATTACAATTTCGCCGAGCGAGCGAAAGAGTACGAGCAGTTGCCGCCGGGAGCAATCTTCGTCGCGCCGACTAATCCTCCAAGCTGGAAGGTGGAGGTGCGCAAGCCGGTTAATCCGGCGAACTAAAATTCCGCACGCGCGCCTCAGGTACAAAGAAAGGGCGCGACTGTCCCGAGTCGCGCCCTTTACCCCCCTACCTACGCTGTTGCCGTTTCGAAGAGCGGTAGCACGGGCACGCGCTCCACATACGGCGCTGCGATCCCCTCGAAGTGCGAGCGGACACTACGCAGCTCAGAATTCAAAAATGCGTTCACGAAATGCACTCGGCGATCCAGCCAGGCGAAAAATTTATTTTTAATACGGTAGTGCACCGCCAGCGTTATCTCGGTGCAGGCAGCCCGCACTTCCGAAAAATTAACAATGCCAGTGACGTCGATATTTCCACCGACCGACTCAAACACCACCTCGTTCTCGGAATCGTTATCGACTGAAAGCAAAACGGTGTGCGCTTCAAACCCAAGCGGGCCACGGAAACTAAAATCGACCGTCTTTGATGAGGTCACGGTCGCCTTCGTCACCATCAGAAATTGTCGTCGATATGAGTGAATGCTCGCCAAACGGGATTTACATTCCGACGCCGAGCGGCCCATATGAAGCGTTTTTTCCAGTAGCATAATTTCCAACAACCCTCTTAGCACTGCGGATGCCAACCATTTACACGAGGGAGCGCGCGCCGGGAATTCGGAAATCGTGTCAGGATAGGGACAAAAGTGTCAATTTATCGAACATGACATTCCTGCGATCAGACGCCGAATTTTAGCGTCTTGCGCGCAAAAGCCGACCAACAATTCTTCATTATCACAATCGTTTGTGCGCGTCCGGTCGACCGTAAGCCACAAATTTACGCCGCCACTCGACTGCGAGAGCGCGCAGTCCTCTCCGCCATGGCACGAAAAATTTGAGCACCATCCACGCTGCCGAGCCGCGCATCGCACGCTCGATCGGGATGCGGCATTAGCCCAAAAACATTTCCCGCGCGATTGCAAATACCAGCGATGTTCTCGATCGAACCATTGGGATTGGATTGCGCTGTAGGCTCGCCTCGTTGATTGCAATAGCGCAGCACCACCTGCCCGTTCGCATTCAATTCCCCCAGCGTGTCTGCGTCGGCATAGAAACAGCCTTCGCCGTGCGCCACCGGCATTCGCAGCAGACTTCCTTCGGCGCAGCCGACAGTAAAAGGCGAAATATTTTTCTCCACCCGCAAGCTGGCCATCTGGCAAACAAAACGCAGGCCGCGATTCCGCACCAGCGCGCCTGGCAGCAATCCCGCCTCGCACAAGACCTGGAAACCATTACACGTTCCCAAAACAAGCTGGCCCGTTTTGGCCGTGCGCGCGACTTCGGCCATGATCGGTGAAAAACGCGCGATTGCGCCGCAGCGCAGATAATCGCCATAAGCAAAGCCACCCGGCAAAACGATCGCGTCGAACCCCGCGAGCGAATTTTCCTTGTGCCAGACATAGCGCGCCTCCAATCCATCGAGGCTGTTGATCGCGCGCAGGCAATCCTGGTCGCAATTGGAACCGGGAAATTGAATGACGGCGAACTTCATTCCCTAGCCGCCATGCGCGCGTTTTTCCGCGTGATAATCGTTCACCACCAGGCAGGCGTGGATCACGCCGGGAATCCAGCCCAGCAAAGTCAAAAGGATGCTAAGGAAAAAACTGGCGATTCGTCCAGTCATCAACACCGCCAGCGGCGGAAACACGACACAGAAAAAATAACGGAGCGCTTTCATTTTGCTAACAATTCATAGTCTTCAATCACCGGGTTCGAGAGCAAATCGCGGCAAAGTTTTCGTAACCGCTCCTCCACTTCCGCGCCCTGACCGTCAAGATCGATCTCGAGATATTTTCCAATGCGCACATTCTTTACTTCCGGCATGCCGAGATGCTGCATCGCTTCGCGCACCGCTGCGCCTTGCGGATCGAGCACTGCCGCCTTGGGAGTGACGATTACTTTTGCTCTCATGCCGCGCAATCTAGCGCGTCGCACGCACCAGACAACGCCCTTCGAAAAAATCCTTCCCAAAGCGGGACGCGCGCGTTACTTCTCGCGAGCTATGGAAACAACACCGCCGCCGCCCATCCCGCCTGCTATGCAAGCGCAACTGCCGCCCCGCTCGGGCATGGGCTGTTTTGCAAAGGGATGTCTCACGCTCGTTATCGCCTTCTTTCTCCTGGCCATCGTTTGCGTTGGCGGATTCTGGTTTGTTTTTCATCGTGCCGCGCGCGTGTTCACTTCCACCGAGCCGGAAATGATTGCGGTGCAACAGTCGAGCCCGGCCGAAATCCAGACCGCGGAAGCCAAAAAGCGAACTTTCCTTGACGCCGTTCATAACAACCAGGCAACTACGGTTGAATTCACCGCCGCGGACCTGAACGCGCTTATCGCCACAGACCGGGATTTTCACGCAGTACGGAATCATAGCCTGGTCAGCATCGCCAATTCGCTGGTGACCCTGCAACTAAGCGCGCCGCTCGATTCCCTCAAACTGAAGATGTTCCGCGGCCGCTGGTTCAATGGCCGGCTCATGTTTGGGTTTAACTATGCTGACGAAAATCTTTCCGTTGATGTGAAATCGGGCGAAGCCAACGGCCACCAGATTTCCGACAAATGGTTAAATCCGCAGGTGCAAAGCGCGTTCAACAGTCGCCTCAACCAGGATCTTCGCGAGCGCCATGGCGAGCATGATGCCTGGCTCTCGCACGTGAAGACGGCTTCGGTGCAGGACGACCGAATCATCGTCACCACGCGCGGACCGTAGGCGCTCAGCCTTCGCGCCCGACTTCGCGCGCGTTTTTGTCTTCTCGCAAACCGAGGAAAACCGGCTGGCGCAATTTTAGGTCGCGCGTCCATTCGGCAAACTTGATCTGGGCGACAAACTTCGGATTTACCCACGTGCATTTACGCATTTGGCCAGGCGTGATTCCCTGCACCCACTGCCCATTTTGTTTCGACGGCAAATCGGAAAAAGGACAACTCGCTCGTTCTTCCCTGCGCATTTTCGGGTGCAACATTGCCAGCATTTTCGTGTCGAAGCCCGTGCCAACCTTGCCCGCAAAAAGAAATCGCTTCCCTTCGTGGTAGCCGACGAGGAGCGCCCCAAAATGTTTGCGCGCTCCGGCCGGCGGAGTAAAACCGCCAATCACAAATTCCTGCTCGTTCAAGCATTTGATCTTGATCCACGCGCCACCGCGCCGGCCCGGCTCGTAAACCGAAGCGCGCTGTTTGCCGATGATTCCTTCAAGCCCGCGACGTCTCACCTCTGCCAACAGGGTTTTCGGATCACCCGCCAACTCGCCGGAGAAGCGAACAATCGCCGACGATTTGGGCAACAGTTGTGAAAGCAAATCTTTGCGCTCCTGCAACGGCAACGAAACCAGGCTGTGCCCATCGAGCTGTAATAAATCAAAAACGTAAAACGCCTGCGGCGCATCTTTGCCGTCGAGCTCGCCGCGCTGCAAAAGTTGAAACGACGATCGTCCCTCCTCATCCAGCGCCACCACTTCGCCGTCGATCACAAACTCGTCGCCGGAAATTTCTTGGCCAGCCTCCACGATTTCCCGAAAGCGCTTATTCAAATCATTTTGGTTGCGCGAAATCAGACGCAGCTCGCTCCGGTTTTTGATCGCAAGCGCGCGAATGCCATCGAACTTCAGCTCGTAAAGCCAATCGTCCCCGCTCGGCGGCTGCTCCAGCAAACGCGGTTTCATCGGCTCAATGAAACGCGCTTTTGCCCTCGGTAATCTCGCTAACGACGGAGCTGTTTCATTTTCGCGCGACTCTTTTTTTTTATGCGCAACTTTATTGGCCGCAGCCTTCGCAATGCGCGACTTAAACGAATCTTTTTCTCCGGCGCGGTTGGATTCCCATTCTGCATCCGCCGCCGCCGCGATTTGCTTCATCGTGCGCCCGGTTTTCGCCGATTCATCGTCCAACTTTTCCGAGAGCGGTCTCATTCCGCCGCCGGTTTTCATCAGCAACCACTGATTTTTTTCATCCGAACGAATCCGAAAAAGCGCCCATTCGCCATCCACCTTTTTCCCGTGCAGAATAACGTGAAACTTCCCCGAGCGAATGCCCGCCGCCGGATTGTCCGCATGGGTCACCTCGTACGTGCCGCGGTCCCAAACCATCACCGTCCCGCCACCGTATTGCCCTTTGGGAATGATGCCTTCGAAGTCGGCATAATCCATCGGGTGGTCCTCGACTTCCACCGCGAGGTGTTTCTCCGCCTGCGCCCACGGCAAACCTTTCGGCACCGCCCATGATTTCAGCACCCCTTCCGCCTCCAATCGAAAATCGTAGTGCAAGCGGCTGGCGTCGTGTT
>DAIOVO010000002.1:79219-105284 GCA_036758965.1 Chthoniobacterales bacterium | reverse complement strand
AACTGAGCTTCTGCGCGGCGCTCAGATCGCAATCGTCGATGAAAGCGCCCGTCTCGCCCAAGTATCATGAAAAAATCCCTGCTTCTCATTCTTCTCCTCGCGCTTGGCCAAAGCAGTTGCTCTTATATGACCTCCAGGGGCCGGCAGCAGGCCGCCTATGCGCGTTACGTGCGCAAGTGCAGCAAAGGGCGGGTAAAACTTCAGCACAAATTTTTCGCCGCCGGGCCGAAGATCCCCCGCTCAAACGCAACCGAACCGGTGACGACCACCGCGACCGATGAGAGCGGGCCGCAGTCGATGACGGCGGCGACCGCCTCCGCCGATTCTCCCTCGCCGTAATTTTTTAGCGCTGGTCGTCGGGCTGAACGGGGATGGGCCGGCCATTGTCGTCCACCGCCACGTAAACAAAAACTCCACGCGTCACCAGCACCGGTTCGGAGTGCTGGCGGAAACGCGTCACCCACACCTCCACCGGAATCGTCATCGAAGTGCGGCCGATTTTTTCCACCCAGGCGTAACAGGCGACGGTATCGCCTACGCCCACTGGTTCCAGAAAGGACAAACCTTCCATCGCCACCGTCACCACGCGCGCCCTGGCCGTTTTCGATGCGAGAATGCCGCTGCCCAAATCCATTTGCGACATGAGCCAGCCGCCAAACACGTCGCCATTCGGATTGGTATCGCGCGGCATCGCGAGTGTACGGATGACGAGTTCGCCTTTGGGAATTTTGTTCACGTTCGCGCACGTTAGCTTGCGGCCGCGAAGAAAGTCGAGGAATCCTGACTGGGCAGGCGGAGCGCCCGCCCTACAAGATCAGCATGCAATCGCCGTAGCTGAAAAAACGATAGCTCTCGCGCACCGCCTCCGCGTAGGCACGCAAAATAAATTCGCGCCCCGCGAACGCGCTCACCAGCATCAACAAGGTCGAGCGCGGCAAATGAAAATTTGTCAGCATCGCATCGACGACCTGGAACTCGAATGGCGGATGGATGAAAAGGTTCGTTTCATCGGCGGTTGCACAGATCTTGTTAGACCGGCGCTGGACTGTTTCCAATACGCGGACCGTCGTCGTCCCGACCGCCACGATCCGCTTCGCCATTTGAATCGCGCGCGCCGCTTCACTCGAAATCGAAAACGTCTCCGGATGCATTTGATGCCCGGTGATATCTTCGGTTTTAACCGGCCGGAATGTTCCGGTCCCGACATGCAGGGTAACAAACGTGTGCGGAACCTGCCGTAAGATTTCGCCGGTGAAATGCAGCCCGGCCGTCGGCGCAGCCAGTGAGCCATCTTCGCGCGCGTAAACCGTTTGGTAACGCGTCGCGTCTTCTCGCTCGGGTGCGCGATTCATGTACGGCGGCAGCGGCATCGCTCCACCGGCATGCGCGTCAAATTCCGAGTCGAAAATTACTTCGCGCGCACCATCCGAAAGGGTTTCGCCTGGCCTGGCAACGATTCCCGCAATCGTCACTGCCGCCCGAAATTTGCGTCCCGGCTTTACCAACGCCGCCCAGACGCGGTCGCTCAGTTTGCGCAAAAACAAAAATTCAATTTTGCCGTCATCGGAAAAATGGCGCGCGGGCAAAACGCGGGAGTCGTTGAGAACGAGAAAATCGCCAGTTTGCAAAAAGCTGGGGAAATCGATGAAACGGCCGTGCTCGATGCTTTTTTTCTCCCGACGCAGAATCATCATGCGCGCATCTTCCCGCCGGGGGAGCGGCCGCTGCGCGATTAACTCCCGCGGCAAATCGTATTCGTAATCGGCCAGTCGGTCGCTCATTTCGTGCAAAAAGTTTGCGCGACCTGGCCGGGTTCTGCAATCATCGGCGGTGCTCAATCCCGGCCTTCCCCAGATAATCGAAGTCCTGAAAAAAATTCGCGCGGAACGCGAAGTCCCCATGCGCGTCTCGCGTTCCACCTTGAATCGACTGCTCGATTTTGAGCAGGAACCGATAACCGATAACGCGCGCTTGCTGGCGGAAGTGCAGGAACGCGTTTGCGTTTGCACGAAATGTCCGCATCTCGCCCGCAGCCGCACCCAGACTGTTTTCGGCGTCGGCAACCCAAACGCGGAGCTGATGTTTGTGGGGGAAGCGCCGGGAGCGGAAGAGGACGCGCGCGGCGAACCGTTCGTCGGCCGCGCCGGCCAGTTGCTCACTCGCATTATCGAAACAATGGGACTGACCCGCGACGACGTTTACATCGCCAACATTCTAAAATGCCGGCCGGACATGCCGCGCGGCGTCTCGGGCAATCGTCCGCCTACGCCCAACGAGATGCAGACTTGCATCGATTATTTGCGCGAGCAGATCGACATCATTCAGCCGCGCGTGATGGTCGCGCTCGGGGCAACCGCGGTGGAAGGCCTGCTCGGCGCGCGCCGGACGATGCGCGAAGTGCGCGGAACATGGAACGAGTTCAACGGTATTCCGCTCATGATCACGTATCACCCATCCTATTTGCTGCGTAACCAGACCCTGAGTGAGAAACGAAAAGTTTGGGAGGACATGCTGGAAGTTTTGGAGCGACTCGATAAACCGGTGAGCGAAAAGCAGCGTAGCTATTTTCTGTAAACTTTCATGCTCATGCTCATGATCGACCTGCCCCTCCGCGACCAACGACCGCGGCTACAACCGCGCCCGCGCTGAACGCAACCGGCTCCGATTCGCCAGCGTGATCGCCGCCGAAGCGACAATGCTGCGCACTTCACCGCGAGAAATTTTCACGCGCGTTCGCAACGCCTCCAGCCCGCGCTCTTCCAGCAGTGCCAGCGTTCGCACGCCGATTAACGCCGGCAAGACCGTCGCCAAACGTACCCGCGCGGGATTGATCGCGATCGAGTAATCCATTCCCGCGTCGAGTCCGCGACGCGCTTCATTAATCCAGCGTTGATAAATCGGCAGAAAATTGTTCGGCCCATCGAGCAAATCCTCGGGCGCAAGATTCGCCGCCCGCAATTCGTCTTCGGGAAAATAACAGCGCCCCACCCGAAGATCCTCGCCTGCATCGCGCAGGATGTTAATCAATTGCAAACCGCACCCGTAATTTTTCCCGAGCGCGAGCATGTCGGCCTCACTGCGAGCGGTGAAACCCTGCGCTTGGCGGAAACAAATTCGCGTCCAAAATTCTCCTACACACCCGGCCACCAGATAAGTGTACTCGCGAAGTTCATCCGCATTCGCGAGCGCTTTCAATTCGCCGCTCCAGCGCGTCAAATCGAGCCGCTGCCCGCGCGTGATCGTCGCCAGCAACGACTGCACATCTCGCCGGTCTTCGTCGGAAAGCTCTTTCAACTGGCGCAGAATTTCCTCGCGCGCACTCAACAGATTTTTTTCCCCGTCGGTCAAACCGGCTAACTCGCCATTCCATTCTCCGGCAAGTTCGCCTTTGCCCACAACCGCATCGGCAAATCGATCTAGCAACGCAAGGCGCTTTCCGATTTCAACCCCCGCGCAATCCGCAATCGTATCGCTCGTGCGCGCGAGCAAATAGGCCAGTCCCACCGGTTCGCGCAGCGCGCGCGGCAACGCGCGAATCGAAAGATAAAACGAACGCGAAACCGCGCGCAATAACTCCTGCTGGTTCGCGCTCACGGCGAAACGTTGCGCACGTCGAAATGCTCGGTTTTACCCAAACCCATTTGCCCCGCCACCTCCACATAGGTCGCCAACTCGCTGATCGGCGGCAGGCTCGCTGTCTTGCGCCACTCCTCAATTTTTTTCAACGCCATCGTGTCGAGCGCGACCGGATCGCGGCTGGCGTAAATGGTCGCGTGCGACGTTTGAAAATTCGGATGCGCCGCTGGTCCTCCCGCATATTCCGCGATCAATCCGTCCATGATATTGAGCACGACCTTGTTTGCGATCAGCGGATTGGCGTAAATTTCTGCCAGGCTGGCCGCGCCGAATCGGCCCGGCTGGGCGAAGCGTCGCCAGTTATCCAGATTCGGAATCGTCATGTTGTAGATGCAACCAGCGATGCCGTTGGTTTCGCTTTCGCTCATCACCGGCACGTTGATTACTTTCGTTACCTGACTTACCAGCACGCGCGCGAAATGGCTTTCGCTACTGGTATTTTCTTCATCCGAAAGCGGGACCGCGCTGTGCCCGATGTAATCGTAATCGCCCCAGATTAATTTTCCCAGCAGCGGCGCGCTCACTTTTGCTTTCGGATCGTAGCCAGCGCGCGGCGGAATGCCGACCAGCCGATAACCTTCGGCGGAATAGCCGGCCGCCTTCGCACCGTCCAGGCTGCGGTCCCACACCACAATGCTCGCGCGCGGATGCCCCGCCGCCACCAGCCCATCGACGATTGCGTTCACCACGTCGCGATGCGTCGTAAAAATTTCGCCGCCGGCCGCGGAAATTTTTATTCCGACTCTGTCTTTGGGCGAAACTAACGAGGCCCAGGCGCGGGCCACGTCGGGTTGATTGGTCGCGGCCGTCACCAGCCGGTTTACCATCGCGCGCACTCGCCCCGGATCGGTTTTGTAACCCTTGATCGCGCCCGGATCGTGCGCGAGGTAAACAATCGATGGCGCAGCAGGCGGCGGCGGCGTTTGCGTTTGCGGCGGCATTTGCGTCTGCGCAAGAGCAGCCGAGCCCGCCAGAAAGATCGTAAGGAAAAAGAAACGCACGCGAGGAAATCGAATCTGATGAACGAAGGTCAACCGCACAACTCAGACGCCGTGCGGCATCTTTACGTTCATTTCCCATTCTGCGCTCGCATTTGTCCTTATTGCGCTTTTTACAAAACGCGCGGGAGCGCGGCGGAAATGGCGCAATTTTGCGACGCGCTTCTGCTGGAAGCGGAGCGGACTGCGAAACATTTTCCACTCGCGCTCGAAACAATTTTTTTCGGCGGCGGCACACCGACCGCACTGAGCACCACTCAACTGGCGCGCTTGCTGGAATCTTTCCGCGAGATTTTCGATTTGTCGCGCTCGCGCGAATGGAGCATCGAGGCAAATCCTGGCAGCGTTTCAGAAAAAAAAGCGGGCGCACTCGCTGCCGCCGGCGTCAATCGCATCAGCCTCGGCGTGCAGAGCTGGGATGACGAGTTGTTGCGATTACTCGGCCGCGAACATAACGCAGCGCAGGCAGAGCAATCATTCCAAATTTTTCGCGACACCGGATTCGGAAACGTCAGCATCGACCTCATGTTCGCTCTGCCGGGACAAACGGAAGCGCAATGGCGCGCCAGCCTCGACACCACCGTTGCTCTCGCGCCCGAACACATTTCGACTTACTGCCTCACTTTTGAAGAGGACACCGATTTTCTAACGAGATTTAAGCGCGGCGAATTTTGCGCGAATGACGAAAACGAAGCGCGACTGCTGGAGATCGCGATGGAAACTCTCGCAGCCGCCGGCTACGAACACTACGAAACCTCAAATTACGCCCGGCCCGGTTTTCGCTCGCTCCATAACCAGGCTTACTGGCGCGGCGCCGATTATCTCGGGCTCGGCCCGAGCGCGTTTTCCACCCGTGGCTTCGAGCGCTGGCAAAATGTCGCCGATCATCGCGAATACGCCCGGCGATTGTTCGGCGGCCAAAGCCCGATTGCAGCTAACGAGACGTTGGACGACGCAATGAAACGCACGGAACGCATCGCCCTCGGTTTGCGAACACGCGAGGGAATCGCGAAAAATTTGGTCGAACCGGAAAAAACGCGCGACCTGCTCGCGACCGCCTTGCTGGAAGAAAACGACAACCACTTCCGCCTGACTGCGGCCGGCAAATTGCTGGCCGACTCCGTCGCAGAAGAGCTTTTGTAGGGCAGCTTCAAACCGCGCCGTATCTCCGCTGCCGTTTCCCGAACTCTTCCACCGCCGCGAACAAATCCTTGCGATTAAAATCCGGCCAGAGCTTCGGTGTGACATACATCTCGGTGTAGGAAAGTTGCCAGAGCAAAAAATTCGAAATCCGCATCTCGCCCGAAGTGCGAATCAGCAGGTCCGGGTCGGGATAATAACGCGTGTAAAGATGTTTGCTGAACATCTCGGCATTGATCATCGCCTTGTCGATGTGCCCCGATTCGACCTGGCGCAGCAAACTCTGGATACCGTCGATAATTTCGTCGCGACCGCCGTAGCTGAGCGCAAGGATCAGCGTCAGCCCGTTGTTGTTCGCGGTTTGTTTGATCGATTCGTGCAGGCGCGTCTGACAGCTCGGTGGCAAATCAGTCAACCGCCCGATCGCCTGCAAGCGCACATTTTTTTCGATTAACTCCGGCGTTTTATCTTTTAAAAATTTTTCCAGCAACCGCATGAGCGCAAACACTTCGGTCTTCGGCCGCTGCCAGTTTTCGGCCGAGAACGCGTAGAGCGTGAGGTACTCGATTTTGAGTTCGCCGCAGCCTTCCACGCACTCGCGCACCGCCTCCGCCCCGCGCTCGTGACCTTTAATCCGCGGCAACCCACGTTCCCGCGCCCAACGCCCATTGCCATCCATGATGATGGCGACGTGGCGCGGAATGATCTTCGCCATTTTAAAGAATAATCGTTTCCGCGCGCGTCGGACCCACGCTCACGATCGCTAATTTCGCGCCGGTCAACTCCGAGATTCTTTTCAAATAGGCGCGCGCGTTCTTCGGCAACGCGGAAAATTTTCGCGCGCCTTGGGTCGCACTTTTCCAGCCGCGCATTTGTTCGTAAATCGGTTCGCACTGGTTCCATTGCGCCGCATCTCCTGGCGGAACACTCAGCCGTTTGCCATTCAAACGATAGCTGACGCCAATCGAAATCGGATCGACCGTATCGAGTCCGTCGAGATTGGTAATCGCCAGCTCATCGATGCCGTTGGTCATCGTCGCGTAATGCGTCGCCACCGCGTCAAACCAACCGCAGCGCCGAGCGCGTCCGGTGGTCGCGCCAAATTCGCGCCCCATCTCGTGCAACATTTTCGCGACGCGCGCGTCTTCCGTCGGCAACGGCCCCTCGCCCACGCGCGTCGTGTACGCCTTCATCACACCCATCACCCGATCCATCCGATGCGGCGGCACGCCCGAACCAGTGCAGGCGCCGCCCGCGGTGGTGTTCGAGGAAGTGACGTAGGGATAAGTGCCGTGATCGATATCGAGAAATGTTCCCTGCGCGCCTTCGAACAAAATTTCGCGCCCGCGTTGCAAAGCGCGATGCAAATAAACCACCGTGTTCGTAACAAACGGCGCCAGCGTTTTGCCGGCCGCCAGATAATTTTTGTTTACCTCGCGAAAACTGTGCGGCTTCGCACCGAGCGCACGCAGGATGGCGTTGTTCTCCCGCATTTTCGCTTCCAGTTTTTTCGAAAATAATTCCGGCTGAATCAAATCGGACATCCGCAATCCCGTGCGCGCCGCCTTATCGCCATAGGCCGGGCCAATCCCACGTTTCGTCGTGCCGATTTTCGCGCCGCCCTGCCGCAGCTCCCTCTGCTCGTCGAGCGCGCGGTGATACGGCAACACCAAATGCGCCGCGTCGCTAATAAGCAGATTACTTTTTATCGTGATGCCCAATTTCCGCAGGCCGTCGATCTCCCCCACCAGCGCGACGGGATCGATCACAACGCCATTGCCAATCACACAAACTTTTCCACGCCGCAAAATTCCCGACGGAATCAAGTGCAAAATATATTTTTTGCCGCGATGAATGACGGTGTGCCCGGCGTTGTTCCCGCCCTGGCTGCGCACCACCACGTCGGCTTGCCCGGTCAGCACGTCGATAATCTTCCCCTTCCCTTCGTCGCCCCACTGCGCTCCGATCAGAATCGTGTTCGCCATGAATTGAAATGGGCAAAAAATTTTCCCGACGCATCAGCCGACGCGACCGGGATTGCCGCGAACGATAAAACCAGCGGCGAGCGGCGCAAGAGCAAAAGTCGCCGGCTAAACTCAGAAAAAAACATTGCCGCCGCCGCCGGCATTTCGTAAACCACGCCCCATGCGCACAATTCTATTGATCATTCTCATCCTGCTCCTGATCGGCAGTCTGCCGACGTGGGGCTACAGCTCCGGTTGGGGTTGGTATCCGGGCGGCGGCCTCGTCGTCGTCATCATTTTGATTCTGCTTCTGTGGCGAGCGTGATGCCTGGAGGGGCGGGCTTTGTCCCATCCAAACCGCGCTGGTTTATTGTCGCTTAAGAATCGTTAGCGGCACAGTACCGCCTCACTTCGCTGCCGGCACCACTCGCACCACCGGCAATGGAAAACGCAGCCGCAGTTCGTCGTGCAAATAAATTTCCACATGGTGCAAACCGAATTGCTGGAATTGCACCCCGCCAAAATAATGCACGTTCGTGGCGTGCCCTTCCATTTCCTTTAACTCGAACTCCACCTCCGCCTGCGCCAGCACATGCTGCTCATCCACGCCGATGATGCGCGAGCGCTGCCGGAATTTTCCCGAGCCGCTGCACCACCGCGACCAAATGCACAGTCGCAGGCAATTGATCGGCAATTGCGGCGCCGGAATGACGTTGATCACCCCCACCAGCGTCTGCATCCCGTTAAATTCGTGCCGCACGTCCTCGCACAACAGGCAGCTTTGGAGGTCGGGCAAAATTGCGTCCGTCGTCATTTTCTTAAACCACTCCGCGCCTCAGCAGCCACATTAACACGAGGGCGGCGATAATCCGGTAAATCGCAAACGGCGCAAAACCGCGCGCGCGCACCCATTTCATGAACCACGCCACCACTGCCAGCGCCACGATGAACGACACGAAAAATCCAATCGTCAGAATGAGCCAGTCGTGCGAGCTCATCACCAGCGGCGCCAGATTCGCTTCCCCGCCACCTTTGTGTCGCAGCGTTTTTAACAAATCGTAGCCGGTCGCCACCACCATCGTCGGCATCGAAAGAAAAAAGGAAAACTCCAGCGCCGCGCTCCGTGAAAGTCCCGCCGTCTGTCCGGCGGCAATCGTCGCCATCGAACGCGACGTTCCGGGAAACACCGCCGAAAAAATTTGCGCGAAGCCGATCCAGATCGCCTGCGGCAACGTCATTTCTTCCATCGCCTGCGTGCGCGGATTCCGGCAAACCGAATCGACCACCCACATGACGATGCCGCCAATCAAAAGCGCCCACACCATCACCCAGAGATTTTCGAGGTTCTTGCCGATAACTTTTGTTAGTAACCATGCCGGCACTGCGGTCACCACGAAAGCGATTATCGTCAACCCAAGCGGATGCGTAATAAAATTGCGATCGCCCCGTTCGCCGCGTGGAAAACTCAGAATAAACTTCTCGATTCGCTCCCAAAAATAAATCGGCAACGCCAGAATCGCGCCAAGTTGAATGACGATCGTGTACATTTTCCAAAACGCATCCTGCAAATCCAGACGCAACAACGCCTCCACGATCCGCAAATGCGCCGTCGAGCTAACCGGCAAAAACTCCGTCAACCCTTCAACGACGCCGAGGATAAACGAAAGCAGATAATCATTCATGGTGAGTTACAAGAATCTGGAAATTGACCCGCGCTCATACGACCAGCTGTGCCATAATGCAACCTTGCGCGGTATGAACACTCCAGTATTAAAGCCTACTGGGCTACCGGCGACGCAACTTCAATTCCGCTTCTCCTCATTATGGCGGTCATCTTCACGGGCGTCAGCGTCATATTCGGTCCCCGGCAAGGTATAATTCGACAGCACCTGCGCGCATTGACTCTGATGCCTTAGCGAACTCGCGAGTTCGACCAGCCGGAGACAGACGCTCGAGAGGAATTTCGAAAGCGTTACCACCTTTCTTCATCTACTTTTTTTGATAGCCTGCATTGGCCGCATCAGGTTCGTGCTCGAACAAATGATCGCCGGGATCGAAGCTATTTACGCCGAAGCGCTCAAGCGATAGTCTTCGCTGATTCGATGCCTACCTATGTCATTGCGGGCGCCGGTTTCGCTGGTGCGGTCCTTGCGCGCGAGCTAGTGGAGCATTTGGACTGTCGCGTGACCGTTCTGGAAGCAAAGGACCACATCGGCGGCAACTGCCACACGGAGCGCGATCCAACTACCAGCATCATGCTGCACAAGTACGGTCCCCATATTTTTAATACCAACCGCGAGGATGCTTGGAACTACGTCAACCGCTTTGCGCGCATGCGACCTTTCGTAAACCGGGTCAAAGCCAGAATCGACCGGGGCATTTTCTCACTCCCGATTAATCTTCACACTATCAACCAGTTCTTCGGAAAAACCTTCACGCCTGCCGAGGCGCGCGCGTTTATCGCTTCCATTGCTGACCAAACAATCGGCGAACCGAGTAACTTCGAAGAACAGGGTTTGAAAATGGTTGGCCGCGAGCTTTACCAGGCCTTCTTCCAAGGCTACACCAAGAAGCAGTGGGGCTGCGAACCGCGCGAGCTACCCGCTTCCATTTTGAAACGCCTGCCGGTTCGTTTTAACTATAACGACAGCTACTACGATAAATTGTATCAGGGTATTCCGGATGAAGGTTATACGGAATTGATCCGTCGAATCCTTCAGCACGACCGGATTGAACTTGTTCTGAACTCGAAATTTGATCCTGGCGCGCCTCTTACTTGCGACCATCTTTTCTATACCGGACCAATCGACGCCTACTTCCACTTCAAGTTGGGTCGGCTGGGTTATCGCACCGTTACCTTCGAGCGGATCGATACCGAAGGCGACTTGCAAGGTAACGCGGTGATCAATTATCCTCAATTGAACGTCGCCTACACGCGTATTCACGAGCATAAACATTTCGCGCCGGCGGAAGAGCATCGCTTGACGGTCGCGTTCAAAGAATTCAGCAAAGAGACTGGAACGAATGATTTGCCCTACTACCCGAAGCGCCTCGAAGCAGACCTCGCTCTCCTTCAACAATACATTGGTTTGGCCAGGGAACAAAGTGGCGTCTCCTTTCTCGGGCGACTTGGCACCTATCGTTATTTAAATATGGACGAAGTCATCGCTGAATCACTCGACTTCGCCGCCGAGTTTTTGCAGTGCATCAAAAATCGGACGGCGCCGCCGGTGTTCTCCGTCCGGTAAAGACAGGCCTGATGAGTCACTTTGCCGTGGATCCGCGGCCGAACCGAGCTGCCTCCGCCAGCGCTTGATTGGATCGACCAGGCTCAGTTCCACCCGGTCGCGCAACAACCCGAGTTCATCGTTTTCCCCCGTTAGGCTGAGCGCGGATCAGGCCGCGCTGGGTTTGTTTGCGATAATGAGAAACTGACGGCCAAACAACCGCCATAGTATCGGCAAGCGCAGGTAGAGTTTGAGTAACCCAGGCGGATAGATTGGTTGATTAACCATCGTGTAAGGCAAAAACCTGGCGATGCGGTGGCTGATTTCGAATCCGGCGCTGACTAAACCTTCGGCCAGAGATAAATCGGTCAAGGCAAGATGATGGTCCCAAAAGTCCCAGTATTTGCCGGGAAGATAGCGAATGTTCGGACCCATCGCGATGAGCTTGCCACCTGCTGCCAGACAGCGATGAGCTTCGGCAAAAGTAGCTTCCAGCTTCTGCTTTGCCGGCAAATGTTCGAAGAAGTTGCTGCTAAAAACGACATTGAGGGAACCTGAATCGACCTGCCAGCGTTGCGAGCAATCCTGGGCCAGGAATTTAGTCGATGGGTCGAGATAGCTCGCGGTGTCGGGGTTCAGGTCCATGGCCAGTCTTTCCCGGGCCCGGACGGCATTGATAAACTCTCCGTAGCCGCAGCCGAGGTCGAGCACTGTATCGCTGGCCTCAACCCACTTTTGGAAAAAGGCAGGAACGAGAATACTCCATACCTGGCGGCGATAATCGAGGCTCTTTTCAAAGCGACGCCGATAAATACCTTGCAACTGGGCCGGTTCCTGCGAACTCATGGGCTCTTTCGGTAGTCGCCTCTGCTAAAGTATTTTTCAAGCCACACATACAGGCAAATAAAGAGGTAGCGGCTGCCCATTTCACGAATTTTAAACTTGGCCGCACCGTGTTTGCGGTTGTGCCACGTGATGGGAATGACGGTCCAGCTATAGCCACGCACGATGGCCTTGAGCGGTAGTTCGACGGTAAGATTAAAATGAGGAGAAATGAGTGGCTGACAACCTTTGATGGCAGTAGCCCGGTAAGCCTTGAAGGCATTGGTGGTATCATTTAACCGCAGATTAAAAATGAACTTGAGAAAAAGATTCGCGATCCTGTTCAGCAAAAGCTTCAAGGGCGGATAGTCAATTACTCCCCCACCCTTCATGAATCGGCTCCCGAACACGCAGTCGAAACCTTCGTTTAACTTCTGCCAGTAACGAACGACATCGCGGCAATCGTCGGATTCATCCGCCATCATCACCACGACGGCATCGCCCTGCATGGCACTTAGGCCGGAGACGACGGCATTTCCAAAACCGTTGGCGGAGGTATTCCGGACTGGGTGTAGTTGAGGCAACTTCGCGCCCAGTTCGCTTAGGATTTCCCAGGTGCGATCGGTGCTGCCGTCATCGACTACGACGATTTCGTGCGGCACCTGGTGAAGGCGAAGCTCGACGTGGAGATGCTCGACGGTGGAAGCGATGCAGCTTTCCTCGTTCCGCGCGGGGATGATGACGCTGAGAAGAGATAATGGGGCCACTGGCTTACGCCTGATTCGCGCCGGCGATTTCCAGCCAGTTTGGATGCGCCTGCGCGTGATCGGCTATCTCCTGCAAAATATTCGTTAATGGTGTGATCGGGTGCCATTGCCATTGCGCTTTCGCGCGCGAAGCATCGAGCACAAGCCAGGGTAGATCGAAGCGGGTCGGTTCTTTGACGGTCGATATTCCGCGCGCACCGAAACGGTCGTTGCACCACTGGCTTAGCTGCGCCAGCGACATACTATTTTCCAATCCGCCACTGACATTGCAGATCGACGATTTCTGCGCGGAGCTATCCATCTGTTGAACCAGGAGTGGAACGAGGTCGCGCGGGTGAAGGCAATCGCGCACTTGCAAGCCAACGAAGCCGAAGTAGCTCAATGTTTGATGGCGCAGCCAGGAGTTAATCCAGAAGCTAAAGATACCCTGATCGCCCCGGCCGAACTGACCCGCGCCGGCGAGGACCCCGCAACGATTAACCCAGACGGGGAAATCAAAGTCCGACCCGTATTCTAATGCCAATACTTCGGAAGCGAGCTTGGTGCTTCCGTATAATGAAATGGGCGGCACGGTCGAACAATCTTCCGAGATACCCTGGGTAGTTACTCCGGTGGGGAAATTCTGGCCAGCTACCGGGCGATAGGCTTGCGATACTTCTTCTACTTCTATCCGACTGAGTTCCGCGACGGAATAGACTCGGCTGGTGCTAAGCAGGACCATTCCTGCCTGACAACGCTTGCAATATTCCAGCAGATTGATCGTGCCAATGAGATTGTGTTCGATAATTTGGCGGCTGTTTGAGCCATCGCCGAAACCGGCCAGGACGCTGGGGTTAGCGGCGGCATCAATTACCCAATCAACCGGCGGCAATGTTTCCATATCAGTGGCGCTGCGCGCATCTGCGTGGAGAAGCCGCACGCCCAGCTTTTGCAATCGAGGTCGATTCAGCTCGCTGCCGGGGCGGCTGAGATTATCGAACCCAATCAGTTCGATGTCTTGTTTTGTCTCGAGAAGCCCGGTGGCGATCTCGCTACCAGCGAATCCGCAGATGCCTGAAATGAGGAGGCGCATTCGGTAATTGAAGTTGCAGTGACTAAGCGGCGCCCTGTCGTGCCGCCATCTGGTCGTGTATCCAGCGAAAGGTTTGCTCCAAGCCGAAACGCAGTTTGGTAGATGGCTCCCAGTCGTAGAGCCGGAGAATAAGAGTATTGTCGCTGTTGCGGCCGTCACACCTTTGGGAGCAGCCAGATTATAGTGAGTTATGTCGCGTGCCGCTTTTTTGCAATTGGCTTCATCGCGCAGATCGGGCTGAAGATTTTCGGCAGTTGGAAATAGCTGATACCATTGGTCGAATGGTTTTAGATCGACGGCGCGAACTTCGCGACCTTGCCGCAACAAATCCGCGACCAGGTGTCCCCCGCTGAAACCTCCCGCACCCGCGACCAGAACCCGTTCAGACATTTGCGACTAGTCTATGGGCTGGGAGGCGAGTGGAAAAGAGCTTTCGTTAGCTGGCGGTGACCGTGACACAGCCGCGCTGGCCGCGATGCACCGCCTGGAAAAGGAGCGCGCGGGCCGAGTCTTGATCGATCACGCTCACCCGCACGCCCAGGACAGCAATGGTCGGGGCCAGCATTTACACTTTGCGCCCGAATTTTTTTTCCAGCTCAGCCAGCGAGATCTGGATCATGGTCGGCCGGCCATGGGGACAGCAATAGGGAAGGTCGCAAGCTAACAAATCGTGGATTAGTTTTTCGATTTCCGGGTAACGCAAAGGATCATTGGCCTTGATGGCGTGCCGGCAAACGGTTTTGGCGATCATCTCCTCGCCCAGGCGCATGGGCGAGCTGCTGCGCGCCGTTACTCTAAGTTCATCGATCACCTGGCGGAGAAAAGCGGCCGCGTCGCCGATCTGGAGAAACGTGGGCAGGCTATCGAGACGAAAGCTGTTCTGGCCGAAGTTCTCCACTCCGATGCCCATTTTTTGCAGGGTGGCGAGATTGCGCTCGACCCACTCGGCGTCGCGCGGCGGGAGCGAGAAAACCTGCGGCAGCAACAAACGCTGCGCCGGGACGCCCTGCTCTTCCATGCGGCGACGCAGTTCCTCGAAAAGAATGCGTTCGTGGGCGGCATGTTGATCGACCAAAACGAGGCCATCGGAGTTTTCCATCAAAACATAGAGGCGATTGAGGACGCCGATGATTTGGAAAGGGGCATCGTTTTTTTTGTTCGGCGTTGGTGAGGGCTGGAAGGGTTGCGAAGTCAGGTGAGCTGCCTCGCCGTTGCCGCGACTCGGGATGACGGATGGCGGCGCTGAAAGAAATGAATCGCTTTCGGCCTTCGTAAGCTGCGGCGGAATGGACAGCGCGGTCAGCGCCTCGTTTTCTGGCGATGGAGCTAACGAGGGCCGGAATTTTTGCTGCCAGCTTTTACGGGCGGCATCGAGGGTGGCCTGCACCGCGGCCACCACCGCTTCGCGAACCGCCCTGGGATCGCGGAAACGGACTTCGCGTTTGGCAGGATGGACGTTGACATCGACTTCTCTCGGATCGAGCGCGAGGAAAGCAAAGGTGACCGGGAACTGACCTTTCATGAGAGCGGTGTGGTAACCTTCGCGGAGCGCTCCGCTCAAAATCCCGCTATCGATGGCACGGCCATTGACGAAAACGAATTGCTGGCTGCGCGTCTGACGGCTGATTCCGGCGCGCCCGAGGAAGCCCGTGAGTTCGATTTTGCCTCTCTCCGGGGTTTGCACTTCTAACAAATCTTCGATCAACTCGGCCCCATATAAATCGCGCAGGCGATCGCGCAGTGAGCCGGCACCCGGCAATTGCCAGGCCAGTTTGTCGTCGCGCACGAGGGTAAAAGCGATTTCCGGATGAGCCAGCGCCTGAAGAAAAAACTGGTGCTCAATGTTGCGCGTTTCGGTCGACTCGGAGCGAAGAAATTTCCGGCGAGCGGGGACGTTAAAAAAAAGCGAGCGCACTTCGATTTGCGTGCCCGGCGCTTCTCCGCCATCGCGCACCGCCTCGATGCGGCCGCCGTTGACGACAATTTCGGTGCCGGCAATAGCGCCCTGCTCACGAGTCGTCAGGCGAAGGCGAGCGACGCTGGCGATGCTCGGCAGCGCTTCTCCGCGGAAACCGAGCGTGCGGATGGCGGCGAGGTCCTGGGCGGAGGCGATCTTGCTGGTGGCGTGCCGTTCGAACGCAAGCAGAGCGTCATCGCGCTCCATCCCGCAACCATCGTCGAGCACGCGAATGAGCGACATGCCCCCGCGCAGGAGCCGCACCTCGATCTGGCGCGCGCCGGCATCGATACTGTTTTCCACCAGCTCTTTTACGACTGACGCGGGGCGCTCGATCACCTCGCCGGCGGCGACCTGGCTGGCGAGAATTTCCGGCAGAAGTTTGATGCGCGCCATGTTGGTTATTGTAGAACAGCGGCGGTGGCTGCCAATTGTTTGTGCGTGGCACGCCGGTCGCTTGCCCTGAGAGAGGAGGCGCGTACGTTTACCAAGGGATGATTGACGTAACGGAAAATGCAGTGAGAGAATTGCGCTCGTTGGTGGGCGAGAAGATCGGCCAGGGACTGCGCATTGGCATTAGCAAAGGCGGTTGCTCCGGCCTGCAATACGAAATGACGCTGGCCGAAATGCATCCCGGCGATGCGACGCTCGAACGCGATGGCGTAAAGTTTTTCATCGACCAGGAAAGTGCGCAGTTGTTAGAAGGCGCGACCCTGGATTATAGCGATGCGTTGACGGGCGCCGGTTTTCAAATCGTCAATCCCAATGCGGCGCGCACGTGCGGCTGCGGCTCGTCCTTTGAGCCGGCGCGCCCTGCGTAAAGGTGAAACGGCGAACTCTTCGCGGCTGATGGATTACGATCTCTTCCGCTACGAAACGCCTTACGGGCGGCCGAAGCGCCGGGTCAATTATTTTGCCTGGACGCTGGCGATTTTACTTCTGACCGGCTTCGCCTTCGTGGCCTGGCTGGGCAGCTTCTACGTTTTTTGGCAACCGGAACGGCCGGACAGTTATCGTTTGCTAAAAAAGCTGCATCGGATCGATCCGCCACGCCGCTTTGAGCTCACGGGCGCGCCGCCGGGGGAATTTTTGAATCCCAAGCAACTGCACGATCGCTACGCCGATCTGGGCGAGGCCGAACTTTCCAAGGCCAACAGCGAGCTGGCGCGCAATTACATTCGCAATTTTCAACAGATGCACGGCCTCGTGCCCTACATCGTGGGCCGTTTTCGTATCATCGACGTGCGCCCGCTTGGGTCCGCGGATATTTTTACTTCAGGCGTGGTGGCGCTGGCGGCGGCGATCGATAACGGCCAGGTCTTGTTAGAGCATGTTTATCCGGCGGATGCGCGCGATTTGGATTTAATGCGACAGACTTTGATACCGGGGCTGGAAATAAAACTGGAACGGGCGCACGACGTCAGTGCCCTCATTCACGCCGAGCGTACGAAGGATGGACGCCTGCTCATCACCGGCATGCCGTTGCTTTACGGCACCTACACCGTCTCGCGCGGCACGGGCACCTTTACGCTTGAACCGCCGCTGGATTTAAATCTCGCGGCCGGCTGGCCTTTGTTTAAGCCGGAAGAACTCAAGGTGGCGGAAGCACGTTATGTTTCCCTGCGGCAACAGGAAAACGGGCCGGCTGCGGCGGTCCCGATTCCCGGCATGACGCCGAGCGGCACGCCGCCGCCGGCCCAAAATCAATTGGTGCGAGTGGAGCAGGCGCAGCCGGTCGAGCCGCCGAAAGTGGCGATCGTTACGCCTTCGCCCACGGAAGAAAAACCGACGCCGGCACGCAAAGGGAAACTAGCCAAAAACCAGAAAACATCGCCCGCGCCTTCCGCGACGCCGATTCAAGTTGCGGCGAACAACGCCACCCCGATCGCTTCAGCTCCGCCGTTGCAGAAATTTACCGCGAATCCTACTCCGGCACCCGCCGCGGCCACTCCTTCCCCAACGGCCGCGCCTGCTCTGGCGGCCGACGGCACCGCGCTTGCCTCCACCGCCGGCGGCGGAACCTGGAAAACTTATCCGCCCGGGAAAATGCCGCTCGGCCGGTTGATCCAGCCCACTGATCTTCCCCAAATCGCCAACCGCGGTCTCGCCGGCGAACGGATTTATTTGCGCGGAGAATTCGTGGTGAATTTCGCCGACGCCAACAAAGCGGTGATGCGTCCGCGTTCGCATCTGCCGGATACGGTCATGCGTTTGGCGGGACGAAATTCCGCGCGTCTGATCGTGGAATATCCGGCCGGATACGCGCCGCCAAATCCGGGTGCGACAATCACCTGTGATGAAATTCGCCCATTGGAAATCACCGAAGTGCGGCGCGATGACGACGGACAGTTGAATGTTTTTGCGCGCGAAATTATTCAGCCGTGATTATTTCTCGCGCTGGCCGATGATGAGATGACCATCGCGAATTTCGATCGAGTTTACGTCCGACTTCTCGCGCGCTTCCCTCAGATAATCGCTTAACGACCGCGATTGATAACGCCAGTCGAGCAAATCAGCCGGCACCGGTTTGTCGTTAACGGTGATGAGGTCGAGGCGGGGGTGCTCGAGCGATTGCGGGCCGTCGCCTTGAATCACGATGTCGCCATTTAAATAATAACCGGAGCGGCCGACGTATGCGCCCAATGGAAAGCTGGTCTGCAATCGGAGGCGATTGCCTTCGATCGAAACAAAGGCTTTGCCGCGCGCGTGTTTATCGCCGGCGATGAGATTGTTCACGTCGTCGGCGCTCAGCTCAATGCGGGCGGATTGATCTTCCGCATTTTCGAAATCGTGCCAGCGGCGTTCGGTGGCGGCGATATTTTCTTCCGTAGTTTCGAAGGCAGGCACCGGCGCTGGTTCTTCTGCGAGGAGATGAAGTCTCGCCGCCCAGATACCACCGTGCATGATGGCGGAATGATGGCGCAAACCCAGGAAAAGACCGACCGCGCCGGAAATGATGAGGATGAGAATGAAAAGACAAAGAATGAAACAGCCTTTGCCGACGCAGCCGCGTTTGCGTCGCGGTTGCCCGGGCGGCGGTTCCAGCCAGGCGTTCATGTCTCGTTAGGAGCAGTACGCTGCGCCGCTATTAATTTTTCAAACAACTGCCCGAGGCCTTCCGATAAAATCCGCGCGCCGGTGAGCATCGGCATAAAATTCGTGTCGCCACTCCAGCGCGGAACAATGTGAATGTGCAAATGATCGGGTACGCCCGCGCCGGCGCATTCCCCGACATTGATGCCGATGTTAAAACCTTCGGCTTTCACCACCTCGCGCAAAAGTTTTTGGCCATGCACCACCAGCGCGAACAACTCCGCAATTTCGTTCTCACCCAGCCCGCCCAGCTCCGCCACCTTGCGATACGGCACTGCCATTAAATGGCCCAGCGCATACGGGTAACGATTCAAAAGAAGAAAGGAGTTCTTCCGGCGCGTCACCACCAGATGCGCCGCGTCGTCGCTCGCGCGGGCAGCGTCGCTTAAAAAATCGCCGGTCGATTTTCGCTCAAAATATTCAAACCGCCACGGCGCCCATAGCGTTTCGAACTCATCTTTCGGGAACTCCACCAGAGAGCAAGGTAGAAATTTCCGTGCCGAAAGTCGAGCTTAAGCGCCCAGCTCCTCGAGAATTGCCGCGGCGGCCCGCTCAGCTGCATTCCCGGAGCCAAGGCCAGCGGCGATTTGGTCAAATTCCCTCACCATTTGGCGACGTGCGGCCTCGTCGTAAAGCAGGCGCGCGGTCGCTTCCGCAATCGCGGCTGGCTGCGCCCGATGCTGGATGAACTCGGGAACTATTTCGCGCTGCGCCAGCACGTTTGGCATTCCGAGGTGTTTCACTTTCACAACCAGCCGGGCTGCGAAATAGGTGAGCCAGGCGACGCGATAGACGAGCACGAATGGCAGACGAGCCACCGCCGCTTCCAAAGTGGCAGTGCCAGAAGCGATCATTCCCGCCGTCGCCCTCTGCAACAATTCGCGGGCGTGACCAAGAGTAACCGTGACGTGTGCCTGCTCTGAACCGATTTCGTTTCGGATAATTTGCGCGAGAGAATCGGACGCGGCCGCAATCTCAAAACGCAGCTCCGCGTTATCGCGCTGCAATATCAAAGCTGCAGCACGCATCACCGGGAAAATTTTTCGCACTTCCCGCTCGCGGCTTCCGGGAAACATGGCGACCAGATTCGGATTGCGCGGCGTGACCTTGAAGGAAGCATGGCGGGATCCCTCGGCTTCGCTCGGGATGACGGAAGCACTGGATCGAGACGCCATCGGATGACCGACAAAAACCGCGCGCAAACCCGAAGCGTTGTAAAGCTCCGGCTCAAAAGGAAAAATGCAGAGCATCAAATCGATCCAGTGCGCCATTTTTTTGATCCGACGCCGATTCCACGCCCAGACCTGCGGGCTGATGTAATAAATGATTTTCTGCGCCGGAAATTTTCGCCGGAGAGCGCGCGCCAGCCGGAGATTGAACCCGGGATAATCGATCAACACCACCGCCGCAGGTTTGGCGGCGGCAATTTCAGCCAGGGCGCGCTGAAATTGTTTTTGAAAGAACCGGTAGTGCTTCAGCACTTCCCACAGGCCAAGAACAGCCGCCTGGTCGATCCAATCGCGCAAATTTTCGCCGGCGATCGCGCGCATCCTCGGGCCACCCAAACCGATGAATTGCCATTGCGGCTGGCGCTCTCGCAGCGCCAGCAATAACTCCGCGCCGTGCAAATCGCCACTGGTCTCGCCGGCGACGAAATAGATCTTGTTAGTCACGCGACCCAATCTGCTTCGTGATCTGCACCGCCAGCTCGAGAGCGGCGGCCGCGTGTGAACCGGAAACTTTCGGTTCACCGCCGGTGATGGCGCATTCCACAAACGCAGCCAGTTGTTGTTTGAGCGGTTCCTCCTTTTCGATCGCGACCGGCTCGCGCGCGATCTGGCCCTTGACCCGCCGATAAATCTCGCCGCTCTGGCTCTGATAATCTAACGAGAGATAAGCATCCTCCTGAAAAACGCGAATCTTGCGCATCCGCTCCGGGCTGATCCGGCTGGAAGTGATGTTGGCGACGCAGCCGCCGGCGAAACGAATGCGCGCATTGGCAATGTCTTCGCCTCGGCTCAGCACCGGCACGCCCACCGCATCCACCCTTTCCACCGGCGCGCGTACCAGGTGCAAAATAATTTCAAGGTCGTGGATCATCAGATCGAGCACGACGCCGATATCGGTGCTGCGATTCGGGTAAGGCGAAAGCCGGTGCGCTTCGATGAATCGCGGATGAGTCAAATGCTCTTCCAACGCGTCGAGTACGGGATTGAAACGCTCGACGTGGCCCACTTGCAGCACGAGCTGTTTCTCCCGCGCAAGTTGCGCCAGCGCGCGCGCATCCGCCGTTTTTTCCGTGATCGGTTTTTCGATCAGCAAATGTTTGCCGCGAAGCAACAATTCGCGTGCGACCTGGAAATGGGTGCTGGTTGGCGTTGCAATCGACGCGGCATCGATCGCCTCGGCAAATTCATCGAGTGAGTTGGCCGGTTTAACGCGCGATGTTTCCGCAATCTCGGCCGCGCGTTTCGCATCGGTGTCGAAAATCGAAACGAAATCGGCTTTCGGCAGTTCGCCGTAAATGCGCGCGTGATTGCTGCCGATGTGCCCGACGCCAACCACTCCGACGCGCAGCTTTCTCATTGCGTCGAGCTCCTCTCCAAAAATTCGGCGTAGGTGCGCTCGATTCCCTCGCGCAAACCGATGGTTGGTTTCCAGCCGAGAGCGCTGATTTTGGAAATATCGAGCAGCTTGCGCGGCGTACCGTCGGGTTTGCTTTTGTCCCACGCCAGCTCGCCTTTGAATCCTACCACCTCGCAAATCAGCTCCGCCAGCTCGCGAATGGAAACGTCCTCGCCGCAACCGACATTAATGATTTCGGGCGAATCGTAATTTTCGAGCAAAAATAAAGTCGCGCGCGCCAGATCGTCCGCGTGCAGAAATTCGCGCCGCGGCGCACCCGTGCCCCAAGCGACCATTTCACGCGCTCCATTGATTTTCGCTTCGTGCGCCTTGCGCAACAGCGCCGCCAGCACATGCGACGTTTCGAGGTCGAAATTATCCCCCGGCCCGTAGATATTGGACGGCATCAACGAGATATAGTTGGTGCCATACTCTCGCGCGTAGAACTGGCATAACTTGATTCCGGCGATCTTGGCGATTGCATAGGCCTCGTTAGTCGGCTCCAGTGGCCCGGTCAGGAGAGCACTTTCTGGGATCGGTTGCGGCGCGAGTCTCGGGTAAATGCAGGAACTTCCCAGAAACGCCACCTTCCGCGCGCCTGCCGCGTGGGCCGCACTCAGGACGTTGTCTTGAATCTGCAAATTCTCGCGCAAAAATTCCACCGGCGCGTCGTTGTTCGCTTTGATTCCGCCAACCCGGGCCGCGGCCATCACGACAATCTCCGGCGGTTCCCGGGAGAAAAATTCCGAAACCGCAGCTACATCGAGCAAATCCAGCTCCGTCCGGGAACGCGTAATGAGGCGTCGAAAACCCTTCGCGCGCAGGAGGCGCTCCACCGCCGATCCGACCATTCCGCGGTGTCCCGCCACGTAAATTTTCGATTCCAACTCCATGCCTCTATTTAGCATTTTCTTTTTTGAGCGCGGGCGCAATCCTCTCTTCATGCGAAAGAACGGCAGCCGGCTGGCGGTGCAAAAGACCTACAAGCTTTTTCTCGGTGGTAAATTTGTTCGCGGCGAAAATGGCCGCGTGATTCTGGCGAGCGATCCTTCCGGCAGGGAACTTGCCAATTACTGCCGCGCTTCCCGCAAGGATTTTCGCGACGCCTTGGTGGCCGCACGCGCGGCGGTGGCCGGCTGGTCAAAAACGAGCGCCTATTCGCGCGGGCAAATTCTGTATCGCGCGGCGGAGATGCTGGAAACGCGTCGGCCGGAATTTGAAAGCGAGCTGACTCGCGCGGGCCGCTCGCGAAAAACTGCCCCGCGCGAAGTAAGCACCGCGATTGATCGCCTCACCTACTACGCCGGCTGGACGGACAAGTTCGCCCAAATTCTCGGCACGGTGAATCCGGTCGCGACGTCGCACTTTAATTTTTCCATCCCGGAACCGACCGGCGTTGTGGTGGCGGTTTGCCCGAATCAACCTTCGTTGCTGGGTTTGGTCTCGATCATCGCGTCGATCGTTGCCGCCGGGAATTGCGTGATAGCGCTGGTTTCGCGTACCGACGCGCTCACGCCGCTGACTTTTTCGGAAGTGATCGCGACCAGCGATCTTCCGGCTGGAGTGGTAAACATTTTGGCCGGCGAACCGGCGGAGCTGGCGCCGCATTTCGCCAGTCACATGGATGTAAACGCGATCGTCGATGCCGGCGACGACGCAGAAATTAGCAAACAACTGCAAAGCGGAAGCGCGCTGAATGTGAAACGTTACACCAAGCGCGAGGCGACGGACTATTTTTCGTCCGAGGCGGAAAGCCCCTATTGGATTCTCGACACGGTGGAATTCAAAACGGCCTGGCATCCAATCGGAGTCTGATTTCTGATTTGACCAGTCGAAATGACCATGTGACCATTGTTCATGACCATTACGGCTTCCGAGTTTAAAGCAAAATGTCTGCGTTTGATGGAGCAGGTGCGCGCCACTGGTGAGGCGATCACAATCACCAAGCGCGGCGCCGAAATCGCGCGCCTTACCCCGCCCGCAGCGAAGGAGAAGCCATGGGAAACGTTACGCGGCACTGGCGTCCTCCTCGCTTCACCCGACGAATCGTTCCTAGCCGATTCCGACTTTGATGCTTTCACCGGCCGCGGCCTCGACAGTGGTAAGCGCAAGCGGCGCGCTAAACGATAATGCTCCTGTTGGATACCCACATCTGGGTTTGGTGGTTGCTGGGACAAAAAGATTTGCCGCCAAAACAGCGCACCCGCTTGAACGCCGCCGCGTCGCGCAATCCGCCACTGGTGTCCGATATCAGCGTCTGGGAAGTGCAGATGATGTTCGCCAAAGGACGATTGCCTTTGCAGATACCGTTCGACCAATGGTTACATCGCGCCACTCGTCCCGACCTGGTGCAAATGGTTCGGATTGATGTCGCCGTTGCTCTGCGGTTAAACGGATTGCCGGTCGATTTCCAAGGCGATCCAGCCGACCGCATCATCGTCGCGACGGCGCTGGCCCGTGGCGTCCCCCTTTTCACCCACGATCGAAAGATGCAGCGTTGCATGATCGTGCCGCTCTGGAGTTGATCGCTTGCACGTTCCTTCCCTCATCGAAAAAAAACGCGACGGCGCGGAATTGAGCGCGGCGGAAATTGCTTCGCTGGTCGAACAATTTACCGGCGGCGAAATGCCTGATTACCAGATGAGCGCGCTGGCGATGGCCATTTTCTTTCGCGGCATGAGCGAGCCGGAAACGGCGGAGCTAACGAGAGCTATGCGAGATAGCGGGCGGATTATGAGTTACCCGAAAAGTTCGCCGCCGAAAGTGGATAAGCATTCCACCGGCGGCATCGGCGATAAAACTTCGCTCGTCCTCGCGCCATTGCTGGCCTGCGATGAGGTTTGGGTGCCGATGATTTCCGGGCGCGGCCTCGGAATCACCGGCGGGACACTGGACAAACTGGAGAGCATTCCCGGGTTCAGCGTGCACCTGGATGAACGGAGCGCGTTGCAGCAGCTCGAACGCATCGGCGTTTTCATGATCGGACAGACGGCGGAAATCTGTCCGGCGGACAAGAAGCTTTACGCCTTGCGCGATGTCACAGGCACGGTGTCGTCGCAGCCGCTCATCGTCGCCAGCATCATGAGCAAAAAGCTGGCGGAAAATCTCGATCGCCTTGTGCTCGACGTGAAATTTGGGGCCGGCGCGTTCATGAAAACGCGCGCCGAAGCCGCGATTTTGGCCACGTCGATGACCAATGTCGGCGAATCCATGGGCGTGAAAATGTCGCATCTGCTTTCGCCGATGAATGAGCCTCTCGGTCGTGCAGTCGGAAACGCGCTCGAAGTTTCGGAAGCGATCGAAGTTCTACAAGGCAGCGGTCCCGAGGATTTGCTCAACCTGACTCTCGATCTCGCCGAAAAAGTCTCCTCCGCGCCACGGAAAAAGTTGGAAGGCTGGTTGAAAGATGGAACCGCCTGGAAAAAATTCATCGCGCTCGTGGAAGCGCAGGGAGGCGACGCGCGCGCCCTCGAGAAACTATCGGCGATTCACCGCGCTCCAGTCATAACCGAACTCAAGGCGTCGCGATCCGGTCGGGTCGGCGCCGCCGATGCGGAAAAAATTGGACGCTCGGTTGTTTTGCTCGGCGGCGGCCGTCAGAAAAAAGGGGATGCAATCGATTTTGCGGTGGGAATCAGCGAGCTGAAGAAAGTTGGTGAACCGGTGGAAAAAGGCGGAGCGCTCTTGCAGGCGCACGCTCGCAGCGAAAGCGATTTCAAAATGGTCGAGCCGATGCTGAGCGAGGCGATAACGGTTGAATGAAATTTCTGGGTCTTGTTAGTTATTGCATTCTGTGGCCGATGACCTGGGCAATCGCAGCGCCTGAGACGACGCCTGTCCCGGTCGATAAGTTGATTCCGTGGTTACTGGATGAAAACCAGCAATTGCGCGGTGTGCCGTTTGCGGAAGTGATTTTCGATACTACCGGCAAACGCGTCCTGGCAGCCGATTCGAAGAATGAAAACGATATGCGCGTGATCAAACAAATCAGCGCGGCGCTGGACGAAACGCTCAAACGCATGAACGCGCCGGAAAATCCGATTCAACGAGTCGGGCGGATCAACGAAGTGAGCAGCCATTTCGAAGATATGTTGCGCGAGCTATTGAACGCGATGCCGGGATTGAGCTGCGATTTTCCGAAAACAGCCGAGGGCCGCATCCAGCGCTCGGGATATCCGGACCTGCGCCTGGTCGATCAAAAAACGCGGCGAGTTTATTATCTCGATCCAAAACTCTACGCCAGCGGTAGCCGGGACAGTTCGTTTCGCGCTTTCTATTTCGAGCCGAAAAACGCGACCAACAAAGTGCGCGATGACGCGGTGCATTTCATCGTCGGCTTCGAGCACGAAAAAAAATCGGAGAGCGGCGGATGGAATTTTACCCGCTGGGATTTGGTCGATCTCGCTACTTTCAAAGTGAAGCTGAAAGCGGAGTTTCAGGGGAGTAACCATGACATGTATCGGCCGGAAGCGATCGTCGCCACGAGTGGAGCGCGGGATTGATTTTTGAAGTTTCTCCCGTCGATGGATTACAATCGATCAGGAGCGGGAGTATGATCATGAGCAGGAGTTGCCTGAGAAGGCGCTAAACGGCATGTTTGCCGCTGATGAATCTGCAGTCCGAGGAGTTTCACTTTGATGCGATTGAAGATGTGGTCGGCGATATTGCCGCGGGCAAAATCGTGATCGTGACCGATGATGCCGATCGGGAGAACGAGGGCGACCTGATCATGGCGGCGGAAAAAGCGACGCCGGCTGCGATTAA
>DAIOVO010000002.1:77372-79209 GCA_036758965.1 Chthoniobacterales bacterium | reverse complement strand
GGTTTGATTTGTGTGCCGATCTCCAATGGGCGCGCGGAACAGCTCGGTCTCAAACGGATGGTGGCGGAAAATCGCGAAATGTATTCGACCGATTTTACCGTGTCGGTGGATGCTTCGGCGGGCGTGACGACTGGAATTAGCGCGCATGATCGCGCGAAGACGATCCAAGTCATCGCGAACCCGAGTTCGGAGCCGAATGATCTTGTGCAACCCGGCCACGTTTTTCCTCGAAGGATGGCGGCGTCCTCCGGCGGGCCGGTCATACCGAGGCGGCGATCGATTTGGTGACGCTGGCTGGCTTGGAACCCGCCGGCGTGCTCTGCGAAATCTTGCACGACGATGGCACGATGGCGCGGCTGCCTGAGCTGATGCAGTTCCGCCGCAAACACGGGCTGCGCATTTACACCATCCAGAATTTAATCGCGTATCGGCGGCTGACGGAAAAGCTGATCGAGCGCGAGCAGATCGTAAAAATGCCGACCGATTACGGCGATTTCGATTTGCACCTTTACCGATCGAAGGTCGATGGCGCGCATCATCTAGCTCTCGTTAAGGGAACCATTTCGCCAATCAAGCCTACGCTGGTGCGGGTGCACAGCGAATGTTTGACGGGCGATGTTTTCGGTTCGCGCCGGTGCGATTGCGGCAACCAACTGCACGCTGCTTTGCAGCAAATTGCCGAAGAAGGAAATGGCGTTCTCCTTTACATGCGACAGGAAGGGCGCGGGATCGGGTTAGCGGCGAAAATTCACGCCTATAAATTGCAGGAAGAAGGTCTCGACACGGTGGAAGCCAACGCCCGGCTCGGGTTCCCGACCGATCTGCGCGATTACGGGTTGGGCGCGCAGATTCTCTACGATCTAGGGGTGCGGCAATTTCGTTTTCTCACTAACAATCCCAAGAAAGTAGTCGGCCTTGAAGGTTATGGGATGCAGATGATTGAGCAGGTGCCGATTCGCAGCGCCACCAACCCGCACAACGAAAAATATCTCGAAACGAAGAAGGTGAAGATGGGCCACCTCTTATAATTGCTGATTGCCGATTTTTGAATGGGGAAGAGCACTCTACCACCTCCTCGGATTGCTGGCGGGAAAGGAAAGTTTGTGATTGTGGCAAGCGAATTTAACGCTGAGTTGGTGGAGGGATTAATCGCCCACGCCGAAAAAGAATTCCTGCTGCATGCGCCGGAGGCCGAACTCAAAACCACTCGCGTTCCCGGAGCGTTCGAGATCCCGGTGGTGGTACGGGAAATTGCAATGCAGGAGCACATAAACGCCATCCTCGCGCTCGGAGTAATTTTGAAAGGGCAGACCGATCACGCCGAAAATCTTGCGCGCTCGGTCACGGACGCGCTCCAGCGGATCGCGCTCGAGTACGGCACGCCGGTGATCAATTGCGTTCTGAGCATGGCTAACGAGACCCAGGCACGGGAGCGTTGCCTGGAAGAAAAAATTAATCGCGGCACGGAGGCGGCCCGCGCGGCCTTGCAGGTCGCCGGCGTTTTGCGCGAGCTGCGTGGAATTTCCTAGCAATGGGACGACGGCGAGAGGCGCGCCAGGCGGCGTTGCAATATCATTTCTGGCGCGACATGCAGCGCGGCGACGCGCCGGAGCGGATGGAAGATTTCTGGGAATTTTGTCCGGTAAAAAATCGCGTGCGCGAATTCGCCCAGCCGCTGATCGATGGCACGAACGCGCACCTGAATGAAATCGACGACCGCATTCGCAAGTATTGCGAGAACTACGATTTCCGCCGCATCTCCGCGGTCGATCGCAACGTTCTGCGGGTGGCGATTTACGAAATGTTGTATCGCGAAGACATCCCCCCGGTCGTTTCC
>DAIOVO010000002.1:65630-77362 GCA_036758965.1 Chthoniobacterales bacterium | reverse complement strand
TCAACGAAGCAATCGAATTGGCGAAAAAATTTGGCGGCGCCGACTCCGGCCGCTTCGTCAACGGAATGCTCGATCGCGTGCGCAAGGAATTAACGCGACCCGCGCGCGAAGCGGTGAAGGAAACTCCGTCACCGACGCAGTTACCCTGAGCGAAGCCGAAGAATCCCGTCGCGCATCCTTAAAGCTTGCATCACGGGATTCCTCGGCTTCGCTCGGAATGACGGGCATTGCTAAATGAAATTCTTTCGTTCCATCATCGAGAAATTCGCCGGCAAACCGGTCGATTGGGACGAGCTGGAGGAATCGCTCATTCGCTCGGACATCGGCGTGCCGATGACCTTGCGCATCATAAAATCATTGCAGGAACGAGACACGCGCGCGCGCATCACTTCGGCAGACATCGCGGAGGTCGCGCGCGAAGAAATTGCGCGCGTGTTGCCGATCCACCCGGCGCCGATTCGTCCGCTGCCGGCGCATCCGAAAGTGATTTTGATCGTGGGCGTGAATGGCACCGGCAAAACAACCTCGACCGCAAAGCTGGCGCATTTTTTTAAGTGTAACCGCCACACTGTCCTGCTGGCGGCGGCCGATACTTTCCGCGCCGCCGCCATCGAACAACTCGGTGTCTGGGCGGACCGGCTCGGAGTAGAAATGATTCGCGCACAATATAACGCCGATCCCGCCGCGCTTTGTTACGAGGCCTACCAGGCCGCCGACAAACGCGACATCGAATTTCTCCTTTGCGATACCGCCGGCCGGCTGCACACGAAGACGAACCTGATGGCCGAGCTGAGCAAAGTGAAACGCAGCCTCGCGAAGAACGACGCAAACGCGCCGCACGAAACGCTTTTGGTAGTGGACGCGACTACCGGCAGTAATGCCCTCGCTCAAACAAGACAATTTCACGAAGCAATCGGTCTTACGGGACTCATCGTGACCAAGCTCGATGGCAGTGGGAAGGGCGGCGTGGTAATCGCGATTCAGGATGAGCTGGGGATTCCCACTCGTTTCGTCGGCACCGGCGAAAAATTAGAAGACCTGAGCGAGTTCAACGGCCGCGATTTTATCGCCAACATGCTTTAGAAGTAGTCCCGATCCATGGCAAAGGAGCGCGATTACATTCTCGGAACGCACGATGAAGAGCTGGCCCGGCTCGGATTGCAGCATGAAGTCTGGCTTCCAGTAGTATTGGATTGCTGGCGCCGTGCCGGTATCGCCGCTGGTCATCGCGTGCTGGATATTGGCGCCGGGCCTGGCTACGCGGCCTTCGATCTCGCCGGAATCGTTGGACCAACCGGCCAGGTCATCGCCCTGGAGCGATCGCAAAAATTCGTTCAGGCGATGGAAGAGGCCGTGCGCAACCGTTCGCTCCGCAATATCGAGATCCACGAGCTAGACTTAATGACCGATGAATTACCAAAAGGCGATTACGATTTCTCCTGGTGCCGCTGGGTTTCCTCGTTTGTCAGCGATCGCGCCTTACTGGTGCGGAAACTAGCTGGCGTGATGCGAAAAGGAAGTATCGCGATCTTCCACGAGTATGCGCACTATCTTAGCTGGTGTTTCTCGCCCCGGCTTCCTGCGCAGGAGCAGTTTGCCAGAAAGGTAGAGCTAAGTTGGCGCGAAGCGGGCGGCGAAGCGGACGTTGCCCTGGAATTGTTGCCACTCCTGAACGCAAATGGATTCACTGTTCGCTCTGCTGTTCCACGAATCTTCTGCCTAACCCATAACGATAATATGTGGCGCTGGCCATCCAGCTTTATTCCGATCGGTCTTGCCCGACTACAGGAGCTAGGTCAAATCACTGAAACCTTCGCCGATCAGGTGCGCAAAGAATTCGCCGTTGCCGAAGCCGACCCGCATTCGTTGATGATCACCCCGCTGGTTCTCGAAATCATCGCGGAGAAAACGTAGCTACTCGCGGACGTGCGGCTGGAAGCAAGATGTTGACTCCCGCGCATGGGTAGCGCGCGCCTCTGGCGTGCTGGCGACTCCGAAAGCTTTCGCGAGTCGCGGACTTTCTCTTCTATGCAGCGTGTTCACCAGAAAGTTCGCTTCGGCAGAATGCCGACGCTAACACGCGAGACGCGCGCGCTTCCAGGAATTGCACGCAACGCGTTGAGGCAATTCACCTGGTCATCACCCGCGTTAGCTCCGGCGCCCGGCTGAGGTTTATATTCATGTGACACAGGCGAACTTGCGTGATAGCGATGCGTCATCTGACGGCAGCGAAGATGCTCTGATTAATTTGGAAGCTGTGGAAAAAACCGCGACCCAAACCCCGGAAAAAGGTCTTGTGCCCCTGGCAGAAAATGGGCTGCGCGGATTTTTCGCGAAATTCGCCGTCATGAAAGGAGCGCAGCGTGAGCTGTGGCTTACTTTCGCCATCAAGCTCCTGATCATTTCTGCCTACTCGATCACGAACAAGACGCTCATTCTCTGGCTCTCCTACGACCTCGGCTACAATGACCAGTCGGCGGGAGTTTTAGTGGGATGGATTTGGGCGCCGGCCATGACCATCTTCACCTTGCTTGCCGGCTCGGTGACGGACGCGCTCGGGCTTCGCCGCACATTTTTTGTTGGAGTCTGGATCTGTCTTGTTGCGCGCGCGGTGATGGCTTTCAGCACCATAAAGTGGCTGGCGTTGGCCGGCGGTTTATTTCCGCTCGTCATCGGCGAAGCCCTCGGTACTCCGGTATTGATCGCGGCCACGCGGAAATACTCTACTACCCGGCAACGCTCCATTTCTTTCTCAATCATCTACGTGGTGATGAACCTCGGGTATGTCATCGCTGCCTTTATTTTCGACTGGGTCCGGCAGACTTTCGGCGAACACCAATCTTTCACTCTGGCCGGCATTCCGATGACTACTTACCGGACTCTTTTCCTGGTAAGCCTGGCCTTCGAGCTACTGCTTCTTCCCACTATCTACTTTCTTCGCCGGGGCGCGGAAGCGACCGATGACGGCGTCCGCTTTGACGCCGAACCGGAAAGATATACTGCGGCCGATTCTCTGGTGAGACGCTTCTTCCTTACTATCCGCGATAGCAGCATAGAAACCGTTAGGTTATTTCGGCGGTTACTTGGCCAATCCGGCTTCTATCGTCTGCTCGCGTTTCTTCTCTTGATCGGGTTCCTCAAGCTGATCTTCATGCAAATGGAGTATGTCTTTCCGAAGTTTGGTATTCGAGAGCTGGGGGCGGGTGCCCCAGTTGGCCGCCTTTCCGCCATTAACTACTTTGTCATTATTCTTCTGGTGCCGGTAATCGGGGCCCTGACCCAAAAATTTTCCGCTTATCGAATGGTAATCGTCGGCGGCGTGATCTGCGCCGCTTCCGTCTTCATCATGGCGCTGCCTACTGGATGGTTTGTCGGTTCTACTACGAGCTCCATCGCGCAATGGCTTGGCCACAGCTACCTCGGAGTCAAAGGTAGCATTCATCCCTACTACGTGATGATCGCGATCTATATCCTGATCTTTTCCGTTGGCGAAGCCTTCTATTCTCCACGGGTATATGAATATGCTGCCGCCATCGCGCCTCGAGGCCAGGAAGCTTCCTACGGGGCGCTTTCCTACATTCCGTTTTTACTCGGCAAACTTCTGGTTGGAAGCGCCGGTTGGTTGTTGGCGGCCTTTTGTCCAGCACAAGGCCGACGCCATTCTGGAACCATGTGGCTGATCTTCGCTTGCGCCGCCTCGGTGGCGCCGATCGGCTTGCTCTTGTTTCGTCGATACATCCGCGTGCCAGAAGCCGGGCGAGAAGGATTGGAATAAATCACGCAGTTCGCGCCTCACAGAAATAGAATTGCTTCGTGATTGTTTGGATCAAAGCGTCCAAAAATTGCCTGCAACCGTAGTCCTTTAGAGGTATATTTTATGATGATCGAGATGCCAAAACGACCAGCGCCGCGGTCGCGCTTCGTGCTGGTGCTTTCTTTTATGATTTTGCTCGCGCTGATCGGCGCGGAGATATTTTTGAGCCGCGCGCGAGCGCAAAAAGAAGAGGAAAAAACCGTGCAAACACCCACCAAAGTAGAACCCGTCGCAAACACCAATCCTGAGGTCGCTTCGTCCACCTCTAACAAGCCCTCGGACGAAGAGCTAAAGAAAAAACTGACTCCGGAGCAGTACAAAGTGACGCAAAAAGGCGGGACCGAACCGCCGTTCCATAATGAGTATTGGGACAATCACAAGGCCGGCATCTACGTCGATATCGCGACGGGCGATCCCCTCTTCGCCTCGGTCGATAAATTCGAGAGCGGCACCGGCTGGCCCAGTTTCACCAAGCCGATCGATGCCGATAGCGTAAAAGAGAAAAAGGATCGTACCTTGTGGATGACGCGGACGGAAGTTCTCGGCGCAAAAAGCGACTCGCATCTCGGCCATGTTTTTGATGACGGACCTGCGCCGACTGGCTTGCGCTATTGCATGAACTCGGCTGCGCTCCGCTTTATTCCGGTCGAGAAATTGCAGGAGGAAGGCTACGGCAAATTCCTCCCGCTGTTCGAAAAGAAATAAAAGCCAGGAGTAACTGCGGGAGCCGCGCCCGCGAGATAAGCTGAGAAGCGCATTGTTTCCAGTGGCCGCGGCCAACGACAGCGACTACAAGAAGTGTCATGGCGCGCGTCGTTGAAATCCTGGTCGCCGCGAGTCCCACAGATCCTCCGATGAATGTTGAACGGGTGCGCGCGATACCCGGCAGCGGGCTGGAGGGCGATCGCTATGCCAACGGTAAGGGCACTTTTTCGCACCAACCGCAGCGACCCGACGGTGAGCTGACGCTAATTCAGATAGAACACATCGATGACTTCGTCGCGACTACCGGCATTGCGTTGACCACGCGAGACGCACGTCGGAACATCGTGACCCAGGGCATCGATTTGAATGCGCTGGTCGGTCGCGAATTCAGAATTGGCGATGTATCGATTCGAGGAATTCGGTTGTGCGAACCATGCAGCTATCTTGCAAAGCAGACTTCGGCAGAAGTGCTTGGCGGCCTGGCGCACAAGGGCGGAATCAGGGCCGAAATACTAAGCGCGGGAGAGATTCGGGTAGGTGATTCTCTCGTCGAGCTTGTCCGCAAACCCGAAGAGGAAAGACAGACGACCGGGCCAAGCTTCAAACCTGCGCCAAATTAAGCGTGCTACTTGCTCGCGCGGGTGAATCGTGAAACTACCACCAGGTGAAATCGACGTCGGAAAAATCGCGCGAGCAAACGAGCGCGCTGATCGCGGGCATCGCCGCTTTCGGCACCTGGGGATTGGTTCCGATTTTTTGGAAGCTGCTCAAAAGCGTTTCCGCACCGGAGATTCTCGCGCATCGCTTTGTTTGGACGATTGCATTTCTGGCCGCCCTTTTGACCTGGCAAAAACGCTGGCCGGAGATTCGGCGCTGGGCGGCCCAGAAACGCGCCATGCTTTACTGCCTCGGAAGCGGACTCATGATTGGGAGCAACTGGTTGCTCTTCATCTGGGCGGTCAACGTCGGTCGCGTCATCGAAACCAGCCTCGGCTATTTCATGACGCCGATCGTCAATGTCTTGTTAGGCTCATTGATCTTGCGCGAGCGCCTCACTCCCGTGCAATGGAGCGCGAGCGCGCTCGCCGCCGTCGGCGTGGTTGTGCTTACCCTGGCCTACGGACAATTTCCGTGGGTCGCCGTCGCGCTCTGCCTCAGTTTTGGCTTTTATGGATTATTGCGAAAACAATCCGGCACGCCCGCGATTCCCGGCCTGTTTTTCGAAACGCTCTTCCTGGTTCCGCTGGCGTTAACTTACCTCGCGCTTTTACAAAACCGAAACGCGCTCACCTTCGGCCATACCAGCGCCGTCACTACCATCCTGTTAATTTCTTCCGGCGTCGTCACCGCCTTGCCGCTGGTCTGGTTCGGCCACGCCGCGCGGCATCTCCGTTTGGTCACGCTCGGCTTCCTGCAATATCTCTCGCCCACCATGACCTTTTTCCTCGGCGTCTTTTTGTATCACGAACTTTTCACGCGCGCTCATCTCATCACCTTCGCCATGATCTGGGCTGGGCTAATTCTTTTCTCCGGAGAAGCGGTTCTGAAATGGCGTTCTTCGCGCGCACGCCAGGCGCTCGAACCAGCAATCGCAGGCGAAGCGATTTGACCGTCATCCCGAGCGAAGTCGAGGGATCTCGAGGCGTTACCTTTAAGGTTTCATGGCGGGATCCCTCGACTTCGCTCGGGATGACCGGATTGGTCTCATTGCAAAAAGCCTAACGAATCGTATTCTTCCCATTACTCCATCACTCCATCCTTTCCGACTTCATGCTTAAACAGGACGACATCGATTACGCACTCGAAAACACGGAGGTAATCCTCGAGCCAGAGCGCAAGATCGCGACCTTCGGCGCGACCAGCTTCAATTTCTATCTCGTCTCCGAGTTAATGGATCACGCGAATGAAGTCCGCGTGCGCAATGGGCGGATCGAGGCGGAGCGTCCACAAATCGTTAGCCCGGCGCATTACGCACGTCTGTTTCTCGAAGGTTTCGGCGAAAAAGCCCACGAATTTCTTGAGCGCCTCCGCCAGCGCGAAAGCGACTTCGCCGTTCTAAAGTACGGCTTTCAATTTCGCAAAACCGCCGTCACCGAAGAACGTTTCCGCGATCCGATTGAGTCCGTCATCGCCCGCACCAAAACACGCGTGGAAAATTCCGAAGACCCGCTCAGCGCCATTATTCATGGGGTGGACGATGCTTGGGAAGTCTGCCTTTTGAAGTTCACCATCGGAATGATCGAGCGCTCCGCCGGCGGCAACGTCGGCGATTTCAAACGCCGCGGCTTGATTTAGTGAAAAGCGGTCCGGCGGCGAGCGGCGTTATCGCACTCGTCCTTGTCGCGCTTGGCTGGTTTGTTTGGAGTGGACGCTGGATTATTAACGAGCCCTCTTCAAAAGCATTTCCGATTCGCGGCATCGATGTTTCACATCATCAGAATGAAATCGATTGGGCCGCGATTCCGAAACCTCGGGTCCAGTTTGCTTACATCAAGGCGACCGAAGGCGCCGGCTGGCGAGATCCAAACTTCCGGCAGAATTGGGACAGCGCGGCTCAGAACGGTGTTGCCGTCGGCGCTTATCACTTTTTTGTTCTCAACCGCAGCGGTCGCGAACAAGCGCTAAACTTCGTAGCCGTTGTTCCCAGATTTGACCAGAGCTTGCCTCCCTGCGTAGACTTGGAATTTGGAGGCAACGTCCTGGAGCGACCGCCTGCAGCCGCTTTGAATCATGAGATCGATGAGTTCATTTCTCTTCTCACGGCACACTACAAAAAGGCGCCCATCGTTTACACCACCTACGACTTTTGCGAACACTACCTTCAAGGACGCCCGCTCCGCCGGCTTTGGATTCGAGACATTTTTCGCTCTGCGCCGAAAGCTAAGAACTGGACCTTTTGGCAGTTCAATTCACGCGGTCGCATCCGAGGTGTTTCGACTCCGGTTGATTTGAATGTTTTTGCGGGAGACCGCGCCGCACTTGCCGCCCTGCAACAAAGCTCGGACTAGGACGCCTGGGAGGTTTGCCTGCTCAAGTTCACTATCGGAATGATCGAGCGCTCCGCCGGCGGCAACGTCGGCGATTTCGTCAGCGCGGTCTCATTTAATTCGGGCAACTGGCGCGGCAATCGCTTCGCCTTTTCACCAGCGGAAATGTGGAAGACACATAAATTTGGCGGGACCAGTCTGGCCGACGCGGCGAACTGCCGCGGCGTGGTCGAAATCCTTGAGCGGGAACATTGCGAGAGGCGAATCGTGGTTGTCTCCGCCATGAGCAAGGTGACCGATGCGCTAATTGAATTGGTGCAGCTTGCCGCCAAACGCGACCAATCCTACCTCGCGCAGCTGAACGCCCTGGTCGCGAAACATCTCGAGGTTTTACGCGAGCTTGCGCCGGAAACGATTTCCAAAAATATCGCCGCTGGTTTTGAAACCGATGGCCGCGACCTGCGAGAAATTCTGCGCGGTGTCTGGCATGGCCGGACCTGCCCGGAGCGCACGCTCGAGCTCGTCGCCGGTTACGGCGAGATTTGGTCTGCGCAAATTATCGACGCGGCCTTACGCGCGCGCTCAATCGAATCGAACTGGCTGGACGCGCGAGAAGTCCTACTGGTCGAGCCGAGCGCCATCGGCGTAGAAGTCGATTGGGAGACTTCAGGCGCCAAACTGCGAGCTTGGATCGAAACGCATCCCCAAAAGACAATTGTCGTGACCGGATTCATCGCCAGCACAGCCGATGGAGTCCCAACGACATTGAAACGAAATGGGAGCGATTTTTCCGCTTCCATATTTGGCGCGCTTCTGCACGCGAGCGAGATCGTGATTTGGACGGATGTCGATGGCGTGCTCACAGCCGACCCGCGGATGGTTCCGGAGGCGATTGTGCTTTCCGATCTTTCCTATGACGAGGCAACCGAACTGGCCTATTTCGGCGCCAAGGTGGTGCACCCCCGGACAATGGCGCCAGCGATCACAAAAAAAATTCCGATTTGGATTCGCAATACTTTTAATCCCGAATGCCGCGGTACGTTGATCCACGAAACGTCAAGCGGCTCAGGTGCAATCAAAGGCTTCTCCACCATCGACGGCGTCGCCTTGATCAACGTGGAAGGAACCGGAATGATCGGCGTGCCGGGTGTGGCGCAGCGGCTCTTCGGCGCGCTCCGCGAAGTGGGGATTTCCGTGATCATGATTTCGCAGGCGTCCTCCGAACATTCGATCTGCTTCGCCGTCGCGGGCGCGCAGGCGGCGCTGGCAAAGGCGACGGTGGAGAAGGAATTTTTTGCCGAAATTCATCACGGCCACATTCAACGCGTCGGAATGAAGGAAGATTGCAGCATTCTTGCGGCCATCGGCGACGGAATGGTCGAGAAAGCCGGCGTCTCCGGAAAATTTTTCGGCGCGCTCGGCCGGGCGGGCGTGAATATCCGCGCCATCGCGCAGGGTTCATCGGAACGGAACATTTCCGTCGTCATCGATCAAGTTGAGGGACGGCGCGCTCTACGCACTGTTCACGCTGGCTTTTATTTGTCGAATCAAACCCTTTCGCTTGGCTTGATCGGCGCCGGCTCAATCGGCGGCACATTTCTCGATCAACTCGCGCAGGAAACGGAGCGGTTGCATTCCGAGTTCAAAATCGATTTGCGAGTGCGCGGAATCGCGAACTCAAAGCGGATGCTGTTGAGCGAACGCAAACTCAATCTGATCGAGTGGCGAAATCAGTTGTCCAACTCCGATCAGCGCGTCGATCTGTCGGAATTCATCGATCATCTGCGCGTCGATCACATTCCGCACACCGTTCTGATCGATTGCACGGCGAGCGCAGAGACGATTTCAAACTACCCGACCTGGCTGCGGCGCGGAATCCATCTCATCACTCCTAACAAGAAAGCGAATTCCGCTTCGATGACGTTTTATCGCGAGCTCAAATCCGCCGCGCGCGAAGCGGAGCGCCATTACTTATATGAGACGACGGTGGGCGCGGGCTTGCCCATCATCAGCACCCTGCGCGATCTCATCAAAACAGGCGACCGCGTTCTTTCCATCGAAGGCGTTTTGTCGGGCACACTTTCCTACATCTTTAATTGCTGCGACGGCTCGCGACCATTTTCCGAAATCGTGCTGCAAGCGCGCGCGCGCGGCTACACCGAACCTGACCCGCGGGACGATCTCGCCGGCGCCGATGTCGCGCGCAAACTCGTCATCCTCGCGCGCGAAATGGGTCTCGCGATTGAGCTGGACGAGATCGAAGTCGAAAATCTCGTTCCCCGCTCGCTCCGAAAAATTGAGCTGGCGCAATTCATCACCCGTTTGCCGGAATTGGACGCGAGCATGGCGGAGCGTATCGACCGCGCCGGAAAAAATAAGCTGCGTTACGTCGGCCGGATTGAGGTCCCTGAAAATGGCGACAAGCCGCGTGTGACGGTTGGTCTGCGCGAATTTGCGCCGGACGAGGCCTTCGCGCGCATGCAATCGAACGACAATCTGGTCGCGTTCCGCACCGCGCGTTACGATGCTCAGCCGTTGATCGTGCAGGGACCCGGCGCCGGCCCGCAAGTCACCGCCGCCGGAGTTTTTGCAGATCTACTGCGCCTGACTGCCTATCTCGGAGCGCATCTCTAACGAGACTTAGGCGAAGCGAGGTTTATCGTCCGCCCTCGTAGCGACGCATCAGTTTAAAAAAACGAAGCGTGTCGCGTACGGGATGGACGCTGCTGACTTCATCGGAGTAAACGGTCGTGATGGGCACTGCTTCAATCCGGTGTCCGTTGCGGCTGGCGACGATCAGCATCTCGGTTTCGTAATCGAAGCGGTGCGCGCCGCCGAGAATTTCCGGGATGACGTCGCGATGGAGCATGCGAAAACCGCATTGGGTATCGGGAATCCGTTGGCCGCAGGCGCGGCTGATTTTGTTGCTCATATACCGATTCACTGCGCGCCGAACAAACGGCATCGATGCCGTATCGTTCATGCGGCAACCAAGCAAAATTTTCGCACCGTTTGTTTCCGCGGCTGCGGTGAAGCGCGCAATTTCCTCGGGTAAATGCTGACCATCGGCGTCCAGCAGCACGACGTACTCGACGCCACGATCGAGCCAATGGCGCAATCCCGTTTTGATCGATTCGCCCTTGCCGCGATTTTCTGAGTGGACGATGACTGCCGCGCCGCCCGCACGCGCTTCCGCCGCGGTGTTATCGGTCGAGCCGTCATCGACGACTAGGACGCGATCGAGCTGCGCCCGCGCGCGCCGCGCCACGTCGGCGATATGTTTTTCTTCCTGGTAAGCGGGAATGACGGCGGCGATTTTTACGTTTGTCATTTCGAGTGAAGCCGGAAAATCCCGCGCATGTTTTAGCCGGAGACTGACCCGCTTCGCTCGGGATAACAAGACGAGCGCGCAACCGCCCGAGTTCCAAAGCAGAATTTGAACCGCGAACCCTCAGCGCACCACCGGCGTAAAATCGGCCGCGTGATAAGAGCTGCGCACCAGCGGCCCGGAAGCGACGTGGAGAAACCCTTTGCCGCGCGCGATCTCGCCATAGTTGGCGAAACGTTCCGGTTCGACGTACTCGACCACCGGCAAATGTTTCGGCGTCGGCCGCAAGTACTGGCCGAGCGTCAGCACCTCGCAGCCCGCCTCGCGCAAATCGTCCATCGTCTGGAAAAGTTCCGGCTCGAGTTCACCCAGTCCGAGCATGATGCCGCTTTTGGTAACAATTTTCGGCGCCAACTCTTTCGCCCGCTTCAAGACGCGCAGCGAAGTGTGATATTTCGCGCGCGATCGCACCAATGGCGTCAGACGTTCCACCGTTTCCATGTTGTGATTAAAAATGTCCGGCGCAGCCTCGAGCACGATCTCGATGCACCAATCCTGCGCGTGAAAATCCGGCACCAGCACTTCGATCACGATCTTTGGATCCATCTCGCGAATGGCTTGAATCGTCCGCGCAAAATGATTCGCACCGCCGTCTTTTAAATCGTCGCGCGCCACCGCCGTAATGACGACGTGCGTTAGTTTCATTCGCTTTACCGCCTCGGCCACGCGTTGCGGCTCGTCTTCTTCCAGCGCAAACGGTTTCGCTGTCGTCACCGCGCAAAAACCGCAGGCGCGGGTGCAACGATCACCCGCGATCATCATCGTCGCCGTGCCCTGGCTCCAGCATTCCCAGCGGTTGGGGCATTGCGCGCTTTCGCAAACCGTGTGCAGCCGCAAA
>DAIOVO010000002.1:44528-65620 GCA_036758965.1 Chthoniobacterales bacterium | reverse complement strand
CGACGGCAGCCGCACCTTGATCCACGGCGGCTTCTGTTCCCGGTGCAACGCAGGATCGATTTTAGCACACGACATTGCTGGAATGTTAATACAGCGTTGAAGCGTTGAAAAGTTGAAGCGTCACGCTGAAAAATGCCTTTAGCCGCGGTTGTTGGCCGCGGCTGGCGACCGCGGCTACAGCTTCGTCCGGCCAGTCAATGCTTGATAAAGCGTGAGCTCGTCGGCTGATTCCAGACCGCCGCCCGCGGGCAAGCCGTGCGCGATTCTGGTTAACTTGATCGATTTCGCTTTCAGGAGATCGACCAGATAATTTGTGGTTGCTTCGCCTTCGACATCGGCTGCGAGCGCGAAGATGATCTCGGAAAAGTTTTCGCGCTCCACCCGGTCTAACAATTCCTGGATTCGCAAATCCTCCGGCGCAACATGATCGAGCGGCGAAATGCGGCCGCCGAGCGCGTGGTAGCGCCCGCGAAAGGCGCTCGTTTTTTCCAGCGGCAAAATGTCGGTGGCCTGCTCGACCACACAGAGCAAATCGCGCGCACGCGAGTCATCTCGACAAATTTCACACAGCTCTTCGGTGGCGAAGAAAGCGCAAAGCTTGCAGGAGTGAATCGCCGCCCGAGTTTGCCCGATGGCCGCGGCAATTCCCTCCGGCTGCGGATGACGCGATTGCACCATCCAGAGCGCAATCCGCTCGGCCGAGCGCGGACCGACGCCGGGCATTTGTCGCAGGTGCGTAATCAAATCGCGCAGCGCCGCCGGATACTCGACTCGTCTCAAAGCGCGGAAATTTTACGGCGCCGGCGAATCCAGCAGATGGAGGGCGAGCGGCTCGAGCCGGCGCAGATAAAGGCTTAGCGGCGCATCTTCTTCGCTGGAGGGACCACGCGCTTTTTGGAACTCGCTGTAGGCTTCGGCCCAGCGTTTCTCGCGATACAAGACAACGGCATTCCAGAAAGAGTCGCGCCGGGCAATTAAATCCGCCGGCGCCTCCGCGGTGGTAGCTAACGGCTCGTAGATTTCGTGCCGTTCCTGCGCGCTGACGCCGCTCAAGAAATCGATTGGGCGCGCGACGAAACTGTGGTTCGCCAACTCGAACGTCCGTGGCCCGATGAGAATGCGCGAGCCGTAGAACCGGTTCGCCACGCAGAAACGGCGGGCCAGCTCGATCGCCTCGCCGAGGATAAAGAAATTCGAGTTGTCCTGCGCGGGGGAGGCCATCATCGAGCCGGAGCTTACTCCTACGTGCGTCCCCGCGGTGCTTTCGCCGTTGGCTCCATTCAACGGCGTCGCCGCACCTAAATCGAACGCCGCGCGGACCGCTTTCTCCGCATGATCGCCCGCTTGATCGTGGAAGCCAAAAATGGCGACTACTCCTTCGCCATCGATCAGCTGCAGGTAAGCGCCGGCCTTGCGCAAAATTTCCGCCGCCGCCGCGCCAAACCGTTCGCTCGTGCGCGTCATCGCAGCCGGTTCCATCGTGTCGGCGAGGTCGTATTTATTCGCGATATCGCAAACCAGCACACTCGCCTCGAAATTTCGCGCGCTGCCGTCAAAGGTAAGATCGCCGGAACGAAAACGCGCCAGTTGTTCCTCGGAAAGTTTGCCCTCGAAGGTGGCGAGAGAAATGCCGGAATGCCTGCGAACGCGCGGCCGGATTTTTGCCGGCCACAAAAGGTAAGCCAGCACCGCGCCAAAACTCAGCGCGGTCGCGAGGATGGTCGGGAGCGGCTGGAAAGAGGAACGGAAAAGGGCCGAGACCCACATCAAAACGAGCCATTCCAGAATGAGAGCGAGGGCAATGATCCAGGCGCGCCGCGGCGAACGGAAGGTGAACCAGGCCAGACCCAGAGCGGAGAGCGAAACCAGGATGTATTGCCACGCCTCCGGCCAGGCGTGGGTTGTTCCAGATCTCGTTAGGAACCAGCGCTCAGGCGTCGCCAGAATTCCGCGTCCGTGCAGCAGACAGATGACGGCCGCGACGACCAAACCAATGGCGAAAACAATGATCGGTGAGCGTCTCATCCAGCCGGCTGTGATTGGGGCGCGGGATAATAGGAATGCACCACCAGATCGCTCAGGAATTTGTCGGGTGCGTCCACCGCCGCGAGCGAGAGCGAGAATTTTTTCTGCCCGGAATTCTTGCGCACGAGGTTCAACCCGAAATGGAAATCGCGAAAAAGGTGCGCGGTCAAATCCGGCATCGACATTTTTTCGGTCTGCGCGCGCTCGACCAGCCGCTGCCGCGCGGCTGGCTCGAATTCCAATTCCAGCTCGTGTTGTTGGCGAAACTTTTCCGTAAAAACATCGATCGCGTGAACGAGCGCAACGGCTTCGTGTTTGTGCCCCTCCGCCATCAAGCGATCGAGCACCAGGCGCGGCTCGCGCACCAGCTCGGCCGAGACGCGCAACTGGCTTAAGCCCGACCCAGCGAGATAAAATTTAAAATCGCGAAACAATTTCTCCCACACTGTCAGCAAACCACGTGCACCCGTTTTCTCGGTGCTGGCCGCCTCCGAAATCAAACGGAGCGCTTCATCTTCGAAACTAATCGCAATGCCGTAGGCGCGAAAGGCGCGCTCGTATTGTCGGAGCAGACTGCCTTCGGAAAATTTCATGATCGAAAAAAGATCGTCCGCGCTCAGTTCTTCGCAGACGACGCGCACTGGCAAGCGCCCGATAAATTCCGGCTCGAAGCCGAACTCAATGAAATCCTGCGTACTGACGAACTGGAAAAGCTCGTTATCCATCACCGGCTTTTGTTCGGCGCGAAATCCGATCTGGCTGCGGCCGATGCGTTGTGCGACCTGGGTTTTCAACCGTTCGAAGGCGCCGCTAACGACAAATAGAATGTGGCGAGTGCTGATGGTTTGGCGATTGGATTTACCTCGACGTTGAAACTCGAGCGCGGCCTGGAGTTGCCCCTGCAAATCCATCGCGCTGCGTAACGGCACTTCGGTTTCCTCCATTAATTTGAGCAACGTCGTCTGCACACCGCGCCCGCTAACGTCGCGCCCGGACATGTTGGAGGCCGTCGCGATTTTATCGATTTCGTCGATGTAAATGATGCCGAATTGCGCCCGCGCCACGTCGCCATCGGCCTTGTGCACCAGCTCGCGCACCAGGTCTTCCACGTCGCCGCCGACGTAGCCGGTTTCGCTGAACTTGGTCGCGTCCGCTTTGACAAACGGCACTTTGATTAACTCAGCGATGTGCTTGATCAAATAAGTTTTTCCCACGCCGGTTGGGCCAACCAGGATGACGTTTTGTTTGGCGTATTCCGGCTCGTCCGGCGCCTCCGGATTCTCGCGCGCCAGCCGCACCATTTCTCGGACGTGGTTGTAGTGATCGCACACGGCGATCGAGAGCACTTTCTTCGCCTCGTCCTGTTTAATGACGAACCGATCGAGATGCGCCTTGATGTCGCGCGGGAGAAAATTGAAATCGAAGTTCGCTTTTTCTTCCGGCGCTTTTTCCTCCGTGCTGCCGGTCTCGGTCGTCTCCGGCTGAGTCATGGTAGTGAACGCAACGCGGTCGCCGAAATTCGCTCGCATAAAGTCGGAGAGTTTCGATTTCAATTCTTCCGGCGAAGGAAAAGGCGGCGGATTCTGCTCCATGTTACCGAAAATCTACCACTCGCCTGCTTTGTGTAAACGTCATGCCAGCGATGGGCTGAATCTGTGCGACAAGTTGTAGCCGCTTTCAACGCTTCAACGCTTCAACGCTTCAACGCTTCAACGCTTCAACGCTTCACCGATTCTCCGCCACTCGCGGGCGCGCGCCAGAGAGAATGCCGTCGAGTTGCGCCAACACTTGCGCCGGGCCGACGTATTTGCCGTTGACGAAGCTATCCGCCAGCACTTTGCCGCTACTATCGACCACTACCAGATCGGGAATTCCCGTGCCCGCGTACTTCAACAACGACGGCACCATTGCCACTTTGGCAAAATCGACCGCCGGCCACGGCATGCCGGTGCCGGTCATGTAGCCAGTCATTGCTTCGAGCGATTTATCGTTACTGATAAAAATAATCTCGAACTCGGGATGGTCGCGCGCGATCTGGTTATACCACTGGATCAATTGCGGCGTGAATTTGCGGCAGGGCGCGCACCAATGGGCCCCGAAATAGAGGCCGTAGATTTTTTTCTGGTCGAGCTCCTGATCGTAATAAGAAACCAGCGAGCCGTTTGCCACCCGCACCAGATTGCCTCTGCCGGCATTGGCAATGACATCGACACCGACATTTCTTGGCGCGACCGAACGCTGAGTCGAGGCCGGCACTTTTCGCGAGGGCGCCGCGGTCGCAAGAGCGCGTTCCTGCGACTCCTCTATTTTCCGGCGCGCTTTATCCAGTTCTTCTTTGGGGGCATTGAATTTTCCGGCCTGAATTTCATCAAGCAACTGCGTCGTCGCGCCGGAATCAAGCAGCTGTTTCCGTTTTGCCTCGTCGATTGTGTCGGCGAAATGCCGGGCGCCTAGTTCGGTTTCGACCGCCTGCACGGAATAGCCCGAGCGCAACATCAGGCTCAATTCTTTTACCGTGAGCGGCAACGTTGCCGCCACCGCCGAAGAAATGAACACAAGTGAAAGAATCCCGAGCGCGCGCTTCATCGTTCTCAAGGGAGCAGAACGCTTGCCAGCGCTCAGCGTTTCGGCTGGGCAAAAAATGAACGTGCGGCCTTGTATTCCGGCTTCGTGTCGGCGGCGGCGTCGAGCAGATCTTGCGACTGATCACCCGCGCCTATCGCCCACCCAAACACCCCGCAACGCCATTTGCGCTCGGCATCATTGGCGAAGGAGACCGAGGCGACAAGCAAGGCGGCCGGCGAAACCTTGGTCCAATCCATTTCGCTCACGCCATAAGGTGTGCGCAACCGGAGTCGCTCGTCCGTCGCACTGGCGATCCCGGCAAACTGGGTATTGTTAGCCGTAATCGGCCCGGTAAAACCGCGGGCGTTGAGATCGCCGATGAGCGTCGTCTTCCATTCCATTAGCCAGCGAGCGGCCTGCAAATAGTTGGTCCGGGCCTGCTTCAAACCCGGCTCGCTCAACGCGACGTTGCGCAACGCTTCGACCGCGCCCGCGAAATCAAAACCCGCTGCGTGCCGCCGAAAATTTTCCAGGGCCGCATTCCAGCGCGGGCTTTCGCGCGCGAGCAATTTCTGGTGCTCTTTTTCCTGTGTGCTTTTTTCGGCCGCTTCGCTTTCGCCCAGGCGATTGACCAGCATCTTTTCCTCCACCCCGGCCTCGCGCGCGATCGTCGTTCGTTTCTGCAATTTAGGAATAATCGCGCGCAACCGTTCGAGCGTGTTTCGCACTTCCGCGGGCGTTTTCGCCGAAGCACTTTGATCGCGCCAGGCGACAAACGCGCGCGCTTCGCCCAGATACTTTTCGCCTAACGATTTGTAATCATTGATCCAGCTCAAATTGCCGCTGGCAGACGAGGCTTGAAAAGCGGACAGCAGCGCGATCGCATCGTTAAAGCGGCCCAATTGCACATCCATCAATCCGCCAAAGAGCAGCGCAAACGGGCGGGCCGCAGCCGGCTGCTCCGGAATATCGGAAAGCGCCAGCGTGCTGCGAGCGTTTAACTGCCGGGCAGTCGCGAGAAGAAATTTGCCCAGCTCCCGGTCGGCAAAACCGGCCGTGCCAGCGTTCTCCACCTCCCGCAACGCCTGCTGCATCTGCGATTCCTGCTGGTCGAGCAATGCCGCCAGCGCTTGGTTCAGGCGCGCCCAATCGTAGATCGGCTGTTGACGATTTGCCTCAATCGCCACACGCGCAAAAGCGCCGCGCGCGTTGCTCACGTTGCCATCCAGCAACTGCCGGCGCGCCGAAACAAAGCCGCCTTCCAGGTCGAACTTTTTCGCCGACACGCCCGCCCCCGCTGGCGGAATTCGTGGTCGCGCATGCACAATGAACCAGCTCGCTCCCGCAATCGCCAGCACCACCGCCGCCGCCAGCACCACCAGAATACGCGTGCGCAAACTCTCTTTTTCCCCCAGCAAGCGCCGCCGCGCTTTTTCCAACGCGGCGATGAGATCGTCGTAGGAAGCAAAACGCAGTCGCGGGTCCGGCGCGATCATCCGGCCAATCGCGCCGGAGGTTTCGGGCGAAACTTCCGGCACAATCTCGCTCAACTTCAGCGGACGCTCTTTTAGCGCGCGCAGCTCGGTCGCGGAATTTGTGTCGCCTTCGAACGTCGGCCGGCCCGCGATGGCGTGAAACAGGCTCGCGCCCAGACTGTAGATATCGCTCCGAAAATCTTCCGGGGCGCTTTCCAAACGTTCCGGCGCCACATAATACGGCGTGCCCCACAATTCTCCGCTCCCGCTCCCCTGCGGTTCCGCGATTCCCGCCAGCCCGAAATCCACAATCTTGGCCGCGCCATCAGTTGAAAAAAGAATATTTGCCGGTTTCACATCGCGATGAATCAGGCCCTTGGCGTAAGCGGCGCGCAATCCCTTGGCTACTTCAATTCCGGTGCGCAAAACCTCCGCTTCCGGCAACCGTTTCTTTTCCTCGATCAAATCATCGAGGTTTCCGCAATCGACCAGCTCCATTACCAGATAGAATTGTTCGTGATCGTTCCCGACTGAAAAAACCTGCACCACATTTGGGTGATTGATGAGCGCGGTGACTTTCGCTTCCTGCTCCAGTTGCTTCGCGTAATCGGAAGAAGTGCCGAGGTCTTTGCGCAGCAGCTTGAGTGCAACGAAACGATCCAGCCGCGTATCGCGCGCTTTGTAAACCGTCCCCATCCCGCCGCTGCCGAGCGTTTCCACTAATTCGAAATGATCGAACGCGCGCTCCACTCGCACGCGCTCGCCGCACGTCGGACAGGCAACTCGCGACAAAGGGTCCGCGCCGCGCGCATCGATTTTCGTCTGACACGCGGGACAGGCGAGCGTATTGGCCTCGCTCATTTGCCGGATAGTAACATCCGCGCGATTTCAACCGCAAATGGAGGAATTGCTCTTTTTCGCCGAGGCGCACGAGACACGGATGCGTCTCGATTTGTTTCTGGTGGCCCGTGCGCCGCAATTTTCCCGGGCGCGCCTGCAGGCGTTCATCCGCCGGGGCGCGGTCAGGCTGAATGGAAAAGCGGCCCGCGCAAAAGAGATCGTGCGCGCCGGCGACCGCGTCACCCTCGCCATTCCCATGCCGGAACCGATCGCTCTCATCCCGGAACACATTCCGCTCACGATTTTGTTTGAGGACGACGACCTCCTGGTGATCAACAAACCTGCGGGACTTTCCGTCCATCCCGGCGCTGGGCAAAACACCGGCACACTTGTCCACGCCTTGTTAGCTCATTGCCGGCAGCTTTCTGGCATCGGCGGGAAACTGCGACCCGGCATCGTCCATCGTCTCGACAGGGAAACGAGCGGCGCTCTCCTGGTGGCGAAAAACGACGCCGCTCATCTCGCGTTTTCGAAACAATTCCAAAATCGCACCGTGGAAAAAATTTACCTCGCCCTTGTCGCTGGAAAATTGCGGCGAAACTCAGGCGTTATCGAAGAGCCAATCGCCCGCCACAAAATCGCGCGAAAAAAAATGGCGGTCGTACCGCGTGGCCGCGCTGCCCGCACCGACTACCGCGTCCGGCGCACCGGACAAACCAGAACGCTCCTCGAATGCCAGTTACACAGTGGGCGCACCCATCAAATCCGCGTTCACCTGCAACACCTTGGCCATCCCGTGCTCGGCGACAAACTTTACGGCGGCCGCCACGCCCACGATTTCCCCCGCCAAATGTTGCACGCCTGGAAACTCAGCTTCCTTCACCCGCGCACCGGCAAGCTACTCCACTTCGAAGCGCCGTTAGCCCAGGATTTCGAAAGGGCAATCCGTGATGCTTTGAAATAGCGATGTTGAAATTGCGAAAAAGTCTAGTCGCGATTTCCGGATAGCGCGCGCCTCTGGCGTGCTGGCGAATCCGATAGCGTTCGCGAGTCGCGGACTTTCCCGTTCGCATCGCTTCAATATGAACATCGCTATTCCGCAAAAGTTCGTTTCGGCAGAATGCCGAAACCAGGTCGCCGCGGCGACCGCTACCCGGAACCTGCGCTCGCCGCGTTTACAGTTCCTCTCGTTTCCAAGTTGCACGAACACAGGCTGGTAACCCGTGCGCCCAGTGGGTTTCTAACCCGCTGTAATCGGATCAAGCTCGAGGGTCGTCACGCGCGCAACCGCTCTTCTGTCACAGGCAGGAAGTGGTTGCGATAGGTGATGATTTCATCGATCTCGCCGCGCTGCTGGAGGAGACGGGCGCGCCATTCGTAGCGCAATTTACGCCCGCTCGCTTCGGGTGGCTGCAAAGGATCGCCGGCAATCAAAATCTCTTCGCGGGTAAGGTGCCGGGGACTTAAGGAAGCAAACTCGGGCCCGGCTTGATGACGCAGGCTTAGGTAAACGTCATCGAGTGCATTCCTTTTTTGGGCAAGCTCGCGTTAATCGAGCTGATACTGCAAGCGGCAGTGACCAAGATTCGCCGGTGCGCGCTGGATCGCATAATTCTCGTTAGAATCGAGCGTCTGATAAACCAGCGGCACCTCATAGATCTCGTTAGCTCGGTTGTTGTCATTGGCAGCCAGGACCAGCGGAAAGGTGATATCGTGCACCGGGTTATAGAATTCCACGGCATCGCAAAAAGCTGCTTCGGCTGGAGTCGTTCCAATTCGGAGCGCAGCGCCGCCGCAACCTCACGGAAAAATTCGAGATCGTGCCGCAGCAGGGCTCGATAGAATTCCGTTTCGCCGAATCCGAGATAAGTCACGCGCCCGGCCAAACCGATCGAATCCAGACCTTGTTGCGATTGTTCAGTCCGCACCTTGCCGCCGCCATCCGTGATACAACAATGTCTGGCTGATGCCGCTGAAGCATTCCAAAAAGCGCCAGCTCGTGACCGGGATGACCGAAGATCATGAGCCGGCGTTCGGGAGTAGCAGCAAACGGATCGGTCATCGATTACGCAGGCGGCGGAGTTGATTGAGCCACCACCAGCTAACAAGAAGCAGACGCAGCTCCGCTGGACGATAGTGCTGCAAGCCGCTCGGACACAAACTGCGATGTTTCCAGCGGGCGGCGGCAAGACAGCGGCGGCAGTCGCCCTGCTCGTGATAAAAATGTTCCTGTGCCCCGGGCTGTCCGGTAAAGGTGCGAGAAATGGCATGGTAAAACGGAAACGATTTCACCCTCGCTTCTTTGGTTGCACGAATCAGAAATTCCCAGTCCTCATAAACAGGGAAACGAGGATCATAGCCGCCGGCGCGGTCCCACAACGCACGCCGAAAAACCGTGGTGCTGGTATAATAAAATTGGCCTGCACCAGCCGTTTGAAATCAAACTCGGCATAATACTTCTTTTCCTCCACCAACGCGCCGGCAGGATTTAGGCAACGCAATTTCACTCAGTGTAAAATAAATCTGCCGCGGCAAACTCAGCGGACAGCGTGGCGAGAAATTCCGGTTCCCACAAATTGTCATCGTCGAGAATCGCAATCCATTCGGAGCGGGCCCGACGGATGCCATAATTTAATGCTACGGGGCGAGCCAACAGCAGCGAAGACAAATGCAAAAGACCGAGAAAGTCGAAAGATTTTAACAGGTCGTTGTTCAATCCGGCGCTCATATCGACCAGGACAACTTCAAACTGCGGAAAAGTCTGGCGGGCGATGCTCTCGAGACATTCGCGCAGACGTTCTTTCCGTCGAACGGTGCGGATGATGATGGAAATCGCAGGAGACATTGGCGAAACTGCATTGATGCCAAAGGCGAACATGAAAGCCAAACCGCGAATGGAGCAGATTCAAGCGATCGTGGGTTCGGATGACGCGGTGGTGAAGCGCGAGGCGGCGGCGCTGGCGCAACAACTGGCGCCAGCGGGGGCGGACGAATTTGGCCTCGAGACGATCGATGGCGCGGCCGACAACGTGGAAGGCGCGGCCAATGCGATTCGCTCGACCATTGCAGCGCTGGAGACGCTGCCCTTTTTGGGGGGCGCGAAACTGGTCTGGCTGAAAAGCGCGAATTTTCTTTCTGATGACGTGAAAGGGAAATCGGCCAACGTGCTCGAGCCGCTGGAACAACTCGGCGACATTTTGCAAACCGGGTTGCCGGAAGGCGTGACCTTTCTGGTGAGCGCGGTCGATCCTGATAAACGACGTTCGTTCTATAAATCGTTAGCGAAACTGGCCGACGTGCAGGTGTTCGACGAGCCGGACCTGAACCGGAGCGGCTGGGAAGAAAACGCGGGCGAGATTGTGCGGGCGGAGGCGAAGAAACGCCGATTGCAATTTGAGGAGGAAGCGCTGGAGCTGTTCGTGCTCTCGACCGGGGGCGACTCGCGCGCGGTGGCAAACGAGCTGGAAAAACTTTCGCTCTACTCGCCCGAGGGCGCGATCACGACCGGGCAGGTGCGGGCGCTGGTTCCGGTCTCACGCGCGAGTGTGATCTTCGAGCTGGGCAACGCGCTCGCGCAACGGGACGCCACCCGCGCGCTTCAGCTTGTCCACGATTTGTTAGATCAGGGTGAAACGGCGATCGGTATTTTGCTCGCGACGCTCTTGCCGACGGTGCGAAATCTTTTGCTCGCGAAAGATTTAATGGAACGGCACAAACTCCCGCGACCGCAGGCGCCGTTTCATTTTATTTCGGCGCTCAACCGGTTGCCGAAAGAAGCAACGCAGCATCTGCCGCGCAAGAAAGATGGCGCGATCAACGGTTATGCGCTGGGCCTGGCGGCGATGAATGCGCATCGCTTCGACGTGGCAAAGCTGGTGGAAGGTATGGAAGCGTGCCTGCAAGCGAATCTGCAACTGGTCACGACGCAGCTCGACCAGCAATTGGTGCTGACTGAGGTCGTGGTGAAGTTATTAAACGAGTAACGTCATCCCGAGCGGAGCGAAGCGCATCGCTATATGGTTTCGCCGGTGTATTTGCGCGCCATCGGGCCGACGTAGGGAATATCCCAGCGCGAACCGGAAAAGGCTTTGATCATAGCGATGATCATGAGGAGGAAAACGCCGAGGTTTGCGATGGCGGCGATGAACCACCAGATGGCGGCGAAAAATCCGCCTACCACCGGAATACTCAAGAGAATGAGATGGAGTAAATTGGAGACAATGTTGAAGACAAACCAAGCCAGGCCGTAAATGATCGATTGCATGGCGTAAAAACGCACGAAGGGATCGCATTTTTCCAAGAACCAAAAAATGATGCCGCCCACGAGTGGAATGCAGGCAAGGGTGGCGGCGACGTTCGAGGGCAGACCGGTGGAGACGGGCGGATCGACGCGCGGCGGCTCCGGCGCGGGCGGCGGCGGCGATGTCGAGGCCGCGCCGGGATTAATGGGGTCGTCAGGCATGATAGAGTTTAAAGAGAATCGCACAGAAAATTGTCAAGTGAAGTGGGAGAAGATTGAAATCGAAACGGGCGACGCGCGCTATTGGGCGCTGGTTGGCCGTGGATTAATGGCGAAGACGGGCGAACTGGCGCGCGCGGCACTGACGCGGAATCGTTGTGCGATTATTGCGGACGAAAACTCGGCGCGGCTTTTCGCAACGCGCGTTTCGGAAAGCCTGGCTACGAGCGGTTTTCAGCCGATAACAATCGTCGCGCCGAGCGGCGAATCCTCCAAATCGTTGCGCGAGACGGAACGAATTTGCGACGAGATGAGCGCGGCCGGATTGGATCGGCAGTCGTTCGTGATCGGCCTGGGTGGCGGCGTAATCGGCGATCTATCGGGATTTGTGGCGGCGATTTTTTTGCGCGGCGTCCCGCATATTCAAATTCCGACGACGCTGCTGGCGATGGTGGACAGCGCGATCGGCGGCATGCCGTCATTCGTGACGCGGAGATGTTTGCGATGCTGTCGCAGCGAAGCGAAAGCGGGGAATCCCGTCCGTCATCCCGAGCGAAGCGAAGCCAAGCCAAGGGATCCCGAGGAAGTTATCTTAACGGTAGCGCGGCGGGATCCCTCGGCTTCGCTCGGGATGACGGACTGATTGCGCGCAATATCAGAATCAAAGCTGAGATTGTATCGGCGGATGCGCGCGAAAATTCAGGAGAACGCGCGCTGCTAAATTTCGGACACCCCATCGGGCACGGAGTCGAGCGCGCGAGTAATTATAAAATTCCGCACGGCGATTGCGTGAGTCTGGGAATTATCGGCGCCTGTACCATTTCGATGAAGCGCGCCGGATTTTCCGCGGGCGAACGCGATCAGATTGTCGCGTTGCTTGGGCGATTGGAATTGCCGACGCGATTGCCGGACGACGTTGACCGGAAAAAAATAATCGAGGCGATCCAGCACGACAAAAAATTCGAGAGCGGAGAGATTCGTTTTGTAGTCACGCCGAAAATCGGAAGCGCGCATCTGTCGGATGCTGTGACGATGGAAGATTTGCGAGAAGCGATCGCGGCGCTCTAACGCGCGGTTATTTTTATCCGCGCGTTTTCCGGCAATATTCTGCCAGCCGCCACCGCTTGCGCGTATTCACGGAAAATACTTTGCTGCTGGACGCCGTTGAATTCGCGCGTGCCATCGTAATCGCCCGCCTGAATTCGGGCGTAAGTTTCGTTGCCGTTCATGACATACGGCTCGAAATAAATGACCGGACATTGATAGACGCGCGTGGCCAAAAGATTGCGCGCGTAAACATAACCGCTCGCGCCGACTTTTTTCACCGTGTCGCTGGTGTATTCATAAGGCGGTAGCCTGGTTTCGCGCGCCAAAGTTGCGGCCATGGCATCGGCCAACGGCAATTCTTCCTCGTAAGTGCGGCTGAGCAGACGGTGAATCATCTCGTAGCGTTCGTCGTCGTGAGTAATCTCGTCCGGCAAATAGGAACCATTGACCAGCACATGAAAATGATTGCGATCGATTAAGATTGGATTTTGCGGGTCGCCCCAGCCTTCGGCGTTGAAGTGCAAACACAGCACGAGATCGGGCTGGAGAAATTTGTTCACGCGTTTGGCGCGGTAGCGAATTTCGCTTTGCCGATAAAACAACAACTCGCTTTGCCAGCGAATCGATTTCTCTTTTTGTTCGTCACTCGCGCTTTCATAATTTTCCGCTGGCGCGCTCACGCCCGATTTTTCCAGAATGGTTTTCGCCAGCGCGCGAAAATCGTCGGGCCGTTTCGGCGTGGCGGGATGATCGTGCCGTCGCACAAAAGTGACGTCGGCGCCGAGCGCGCGCAGTTTGGCGGCGAGAATACGGGCGACCAGCCAGGTCATTTCGCCTTCTTCGACCGGCTGCGCGCCATCGACCTGAAACCCAGCGTTCTTCCATTCTCGCCCAGCGCCCGCCGAGATGGCCGGGATCGAGCGCAACATTAAGATGCGTCAACGGTTTTGCATTCGTTGCGCGAGGAAGTTTGTCGATTAAACGCCAGTAGGGCGGAGGAATTTTGCGCGGTTTCTCCGATGCGAAACGGAGGGTGAAATATTTTTGCGCTTCCTTGTCCTCGACAATGCGAGCGGAATTTTCTTCGGTCGTGATGAGATCGTCATAGCCGCGAGTGGCGTAAACGTTTTTTAATAACTGCGTGAACTGGTCGCGCGTGATCGTTTCCTGATATTGCTGGAGCAATTGCCAGCGCGGTTCGGCGGCCAGCGGGCTGAGCTCTTTCGCAAACGATTTTCCTCCGGCCAAAAGCAGAAATACGAAGCTGAACCGGAGCGCGCGCTGGAGCATCTGGACTTCGCTTTCATTAATCACGATGATCGGGCAATGCTAACGATTCTTTTCCTGGGCGACATCGTGGGCGAGCCGGGCCGGAGCGCGGTCATCGCGCGTCTGCCGGAGCTGAAGGAAAAGTTCGGCGCCGATTTCGTGATCGCCAATGGCGAGAACGCGGCCGGCGGTCGCGGGATCACGGGAAAAATCACGATTGATTTGCTGCGCGCGGGCGTGGCGGTGGTGACGAGCGGCGACCACATCTGGGACCAGAAAGACATTTCCGAATACATCGGGACGGAGCCACGATTGTTGCGCCCGATTAATTATCCGCCCGGCGCGCCGGGCCAGGGAATGATTGTTCTGGAAACGGCCAAAGGAAAAGTGGGAGTCATGAATGTGCAGGCGCGCACTTTTATGCTGCCGATTTTGGAAAATCCATTTCGTGCGCTGGAGCCGGCGATTGCAAAGATGCGGGAGGAAACGCGGGTCATTTTTGTGGATGTGCATGGGGAAACGACGAGCGAGAAAATCGCGATCGCGCGTTATCTCGATGGCAAAGTCTCGGCCGTCATCGGCACCCACACCCACGTGCAAACGGCGGACGAACAAATTTTTCCCGGCGGGACGGCGTTTCTTTGCGACGCCGGGATGTGCGGACCGGTGAATTCCATTCTCGGCCGCGCCGTCCAACCAATCGTGCAGCGTTTCATTTCCAATTTACCCGCGCAGTTTCCGGTGGCGGAAGGCGAAGTGCGATTGCGCGGCGCGCTGGTGAAGATTGATCCGGCCAGTGGGCGGGCGCTGGAAATTGTGCGCGTGGACGAAGCCGGCGCAGCTTCGGCGCAGACCGCCGACGTGTCGGGAAACGAATATATTAAACCAAGTTGACAGGGAGCGATCATGCGATGCCTTTGTCCATCCCTGGAGAAGAACATGTATTATCGAAAATTATTAAGCGGGATTCTTAGCTGTATTCTCGGCGCCGGCGGGGCGCTGGCACAGGAAAACAAAGAGGCATCGCGTCTTTCGCGCGAAGGTGTGGAAGCGGCCAAGGCAAAGAATTGGAGCAAGGCGGTGGAGAGTTTCCGCAAAGCCGTCGAGATCGAGCCCAAAGACGCGAAGAACAGCGAGAACCTGGATATCGCGCTCCTGCAACGCGCTTCGGCCTACATCGCGGCGAAAAAGTTCGATGAAGCCATCGTGGATTTAAACGACGCGCTGAAACTCAAAGGCAACGACGCCCCCGCGCATCGCCAGCGCGCCTACGCTTACCTGAGCAAGAACGATTGGAAGAATGCGCTGGAGGATTACAACGTGGTCGTGCGCGATCTCAAAAACGACCCGGAGGCCTACGACCGGCGCGCGTACGTGGAGTTACAATTAAAGGATTACGATAAGGCGCTGGCCGATTACTCGGAGGCGATCAAGTTAAAACCGAAAGAAGCGAGGCTTTATCAAATGCGCGGATTCGTATTGCAGACCAAGGGCGACCTGCCCGCGGCACTTTCGGACGTAAACAAAGCCCTGCAATTGGACCCGGCCAATACTAGCGGGCAGCAAACGAAAAAGTTTCTGGAAGCGAAACTGAACGCGCCGCCGACGCCACCGCCGCTGCCGAACGGGCCAATCGCCAATCCCCACCCGCGGCCAGCCGTTTCGGCAACTCCCGCCCCAGCCAGAACGCCGTAGGCGCGCGCGATTTACTCTGGAAGTTCTTCGCTGCCGTTGGCTGAGGCGGCTTCCAGCTCACTTTCGTCCATCGGCGCGAACCGCCGTTTGCGTCGGCTGGCGGGCAGGGGCGAAAGCGTCATCGTGATATTGCGCCCGGCCATTTTCGGCTCCATTTCCACCTGCGACATGCCAGCGAGATCGTTCTTCACTTTTTCCATCAACTGCATCCCAAATTCCTGGTGCGCCATTTCGCGCCCGCGGAATTGCAGCTGCACCCGCACCTTGTTTCCCTTGTCGAGAAATTCCTCGCCGTGCCTAACTTTCGTTAGGTAATCGTGCTCGTCGATGTTCACTCGAAACTTGATCTCCTTCAGTCTCGAGCCGCCGGCTTTTTTGTCTTTTTCCTGCTTGGAAATATCGTAACGATATTTTCCAAGATCGACGATTTTGCAGACCGGCGGATTAGCGGTCGGCGCGACCTCCACCAGATCGAGATCCAAACTCTGGGCACGACGCAGGGCGTCGGAAAGTTTCATCACGCCCAGTTGCTCGCCGCTCGCACCCACGATCACGCGTACCTCGCGCGCGCGAATTCGACCGTTTACACGAAATTGCAGTTGCAGAATTAAACTCCTTCGCGACGAAGCGGGAGTGCGCCGTTCGCCGTCATTTCCATTTCGCAAACCCGCTCCCCTCTGGATGCGATGCCGGAGCACTCAACCTCGGCGCGGCTGCGATGACCGCGACAAGAAGCCCGCAATTTTTGCGAACCGACGGGGAAGATGGAGGCAAATCGAATGGTGGCAAGGCGAAGTTTAAGCAGCAGGTGGCGCGCCGAAATGCGCCGCCCAAGTCGCATATGCAGTGGCATCTTCAATCATCGAGTCAAGCGTGGCGGCGATAGGTTCATACTTTACCACACCGGAAAAGATGGCGCGATCACCAATTTCGGTATCGATAAAAAAAGTCGGGCGCTGGGTCACTTTGAGTGCGTGCCATTCAGCGGTTGTTGCTCGCACTCGCTTTTCGATTTCAGGCGCGCGCGCGCGTTCCAGTAATCGCGCCGGTTCGATGCCGGAAGCTTTGGCCGCGATTTCCCCTGAGACTTCAAACTCGCGAATATTTTTCGCACCCTCAATCAAGGTGGCGTTCGAAAGTGCCACCCGTACCCGATCGTCTTTGGCTCCAAGCGAACGCGCCGCCTCCGCCACTAAATTCGGCGCGAGATATTCCGATAAAACCGGTTCGTACCAATCCGTTTTCAACATGAACTCGGCGCGATTCATCACCCCGCTGCGACGATAAAACCATTCTTCCTGTGCGCGCGATTTCGGCAATCCTTCCGCATCCATCAACGCAATCTTCCAATCAAACGTCACCCGGTCCTGGTAGCGATTTTTCAATTTCGTCCACGTCGGCTCGGCCCAATAACACCACGAAGAAACGACATCGAGATAAGTGGTAATAGAAACTTGCACGTCCCAGATTCGCAGAAATTCTTCCGGCGGAAAAGAAACTTTCAGGTAGCGCACAGCGCTCAAGCGAAGAATCGTTCGCGCCGTGGAATGAACCTCAACCACATTTTCTTTTTTACCGCGGTGGCGTCCGCCGCTCTGGTTTTGTTGCCCGGCTTCGGCTCCGAGCGACCGGGCGCGCGCATCAGCGCGGGAATTGTTCTGCTCATCGCCGGGATCGCCTGGCTGTTTGTGCGCCCGCTCGCTGGTTATCTCGCCGCTTTATTTTGGTTTGCGCTCCTGCTCCTGCCGGCATTGGTCCGCAGACATCGCCGGCCTCGGCCGCCGGACGTCTTCGGGCGACGCAATCTTCTTACGCCGGTAGTCCTTACCTTGCTAATCGCGAACGTTCTCATGTTCCTCTTGGAAATTTTCGCCGGCGGCTCCGAAAATGAAGCCACTCTCCAGCGCCTGGGAGAGTTGAACACCGACTTCATTCTTTATGGCCATCAATACTGGCGATTGCTGAGCGCGCTCTTTCTCCATTACGGTCCGATCCATCTTTTCTTTAATCTCTTCGCTCTTTACCTGCTCGGTCCCGCGCTCGAACGGGAACTCGGCTCGGTCGCGTTCGCTTCCTGCTACCTGCTTTCTGGTCTCGGATCGAGTCTCTGTGTCGTGCTCCTGGTAAAGTGGCATTTTCTTTCCAGCCGCGAACTGGTCGGCGCTTCCGGTTGCATCATGGGAATCGTGGGCGCGTGGGCGGGGATTCTTCTCCGGCAGCGTCATCTTTATCTCGCCAAACTTCGGCTGCGCAATATCGGGCTGATCGTGCTCATGCAGATCGCCTTCGACCTTTTCACTCCCACTGTGAGCATGGCGGCGCATCTCGGCGGCCTGGCGACCGGTTTCGTTTTCGGCCTCCTTCTGCCCCACCCCAAACCGCGGCATGTAATTCGCTATTCTTAACTACTGCTTGCCGCGTAAAATATTCCTGACAATATCGCGAACCGTTTGGCTGCCCCTGTTATGCCGAGCTTTCAAACTTACAACGTCATCCCTACCCTGCCACCCGCGCTCGAGCCATTGCGCGAAATGAGCTTCAATGTCTGGTGGACTTGGGAGCCCTCGGCGCGGCGCCTGTTCCGCCATCTCGATCCCGAGCTTTGGAACCGGACCAATCATAATCCGGTCCGCATGCTCCAGCTTTCGCAACAGGCGCGCTTGGAAGAAGTGGCGCAGGACAAAACCTTTTTGCGCGAGCTCCAGCAGGTGCACGATACTTTTACAAAATACCTTGCTGCCAAAGATACCTACGGCAAGACCGGCGCGGGCGCGCCAATACAAAAGCCGATCGCTTACTTCTCGGCCGAGTTTGGCTTTCATGAATCAATCCCCAACTACTCCGGTGGCCTGGGCATTCTTTCGGGCGATCATTGCAAATCGGCCAGCGACCTGGACCTGAACTTCGTTGCCATCGGTCTGCTGTATAAACATGGCTACTTCAAACAAGAAATAGATGCGCAAGGGCTGCAGCACGCCGTTAACCTGAACCAGAACTTTCATCACCTGCCGATCCGCGAAGTGCGACAGGATGATAAGTTGTTACTGGTTTCGATTCGCATTCTGGACCGCGAAGTTCAGGCCAAGCTTTGGCAACTTCAAGTTGGCCGGATCAATCTCTACCTGCTCGACACCGACATTGCGGAGAACAATCCCGAAGATCGCCGCATTACTGCCGAGCTATATGGCGGCGACCTGGAAATGCGAATGCGGCAGGAGCTGGTGCTTGGCATCGGTGGAGTAAAAGCGCTAAGTGCGCTAGGACTGGAACCGGAAGTATTTCACATGAACGAAGGTCACTCCGCCTTCCTCGCTCTGGAACGAATTCGCCTTCTGGTGAAAGAAAAGAGGCTGGACTTCTATGCCGCGTTGCAAGTAGCCGCCGCCGCCAACGTCTTCACCACCCACACTCCAGTCCCGGCCGGCAACGACTCTTTCCCGCGCGAGATGATGCGAAAGTATTTCGCCAACTTCGCTCTCGAGCTGGGAGTGCCTTTTGACGAGCTATTTTCTTTCGGCCAGACCCGCACTCATCCCGATGAGCCATTTAGCATGACCATTCTGGCTTTGCGACTTAGCCGGCATGCGAATGGTGTCAGCAAATTGCATGGCGAAGTAAGTCGCGGTTTATGGAAAGATGTCTGGATTGGAGTGCCGGCCCAGGAAGTTCCTATCACCAGCATAACCAACGGCATCCATACTAAAACCTGGATGGCGCCCGAGTTCTCCGCACTTTATGAGAAGTATCTCGGCGATTGGGAAAAGAACCTGACTGATGAAACCTTCTGGCGCGGGGTAATTGATATTCCCGATGCACTCCTCTGGGACACTCACCAAAAATTGAAGCTGCGTTTGATTGAGTTTGTGCGCGAGCGCGTGCGCGTGCAACGCGAGCGAATCGGCGACACGCCGGAATCGATTCGCGCCGCCAACCATATTCTCGATCCCGAGATATTGACGATTGGATTTGCGCGCCGCTTCGCGACCTACAAGCGAGGCGCTCTTTTGTTTAGCGACAAAGAACGGCTACTCAAGTTGCTGAACGATAGCACGCGACCAGTCCAGTTCATCTTCGCGGGCAAGTCACATCCGCGCGATGAAGGCGGTAAGTCGCTCATCCAGGAAGTATATCAGTTTTCGCGCGATCCCGCCTTTCACGATCGCATCGTCTTTGTCGAAGACTACGATACCTACATCGCGCGCCGGCTGGTCCAGGGAGTGGACCTATGGCTAAACAATCCGCTGCGGCCATTGGAAGCAAGCGGCACTAGTGGAATGAAGTTACCTCCTAACGGCGGCTTGAATCTCAGCGTGCTCGATGGCTGGTGGTGTGAGAGCTACGATGGCAACAACGGCTGGGCAATTGGTTCCGAGATCGCCACCGGCTCGGTCGAATTTCAAAGCAGAGTAGATGCTTCCAGCCTTTATCAGTTGCTCGAGAACCAGATTATCCCGCTCTACTACGCGAAGCCCGATGGCAAACTACCTTTAGCCTGGCTGCAACTGATGCGCGAATCCATCCGCAGCGTTACGCCCGAGTTCAACACTCATCGCATGGTGAAAGAATACACCGAGCGTCTGTATGTTCCGGCGGCGAAATCTTATCGCGAGTTCCAGCAAAACAATTGCCAGCCAGCGACCGAGCTAAGCCAATGGAAAACGCGCATCCGCAAAGATTGGCCGCAAATTCGAATCGAGGACGTGCAAATCACCAACGCCGACCGGTTGAACATTCCGGTGGGCGAATCACTTCAACTCAGCGCCCGTATCCAGCTCGGAACTGTCGATCCGCAACATGTGCGAGTAGAAGCTTACCATGGCGAAACGCAAAACGGTGGAGTCAAAAATCCTGCCACCACCGTCCTGGCCCAACACGGCCGGGACGGCGACGGCGGCTACCTTTACCAGGGCCTGGTTCCGGCAACCGAGTCCGGCACCTACGGCTTCAGCGTGCGCGTCCTACCCACTCACCCGCATCTCCAGCAAGCGCACGAGCTACGGTTGATTACCTGGTCATAGCAAGCTAGTGCAGTGTTCGGCAACTCGTATAGTGTCAGCGAGCGAATTAGGGGACGTGGTGGCGCGCGTCTCGCGGGTTGGCGACTTCGAAAGCTTTCGCGAGTCGCGGATCTCCTCCCGGCAAGGCGATAGAAAAAGTTCGTTTCCGCGGGACGCACTCGTAACGCAGATGCGAAGCGAGGCCGGCTTTCCAAACCGGCAGGCGAGACGCCCGCGCTACCCAGCACAACCCCACAACACCGCCATACCTGTCACGGATACGGACTACTATTTTAACCGCTACTCAATCCGAAAGGCTTCTAGCAGAGCTACGCCCGTGGTGCTATTTTTGCCGCGGACAATGGCGCTGTAGCCGCCCGGCGCAAGAGAAACCACAATCGCCGACTCATGCTGGTCGGTCGGTTGCAAATTAGTCGCCTTTACCGCCGTTGGCGTGGAGTCATTCCAATCGTCGTTCGTTATGAGAAGTGCGCCGTTCGCGTCGTGTAGCTCGAGAACAGGATCCAGCAGGGGTTGCGTAATTCCCGAGTTACTCAAGCTCGGTCCAATCGCGCGCAGGACCGTCAAGGCCGACTCACCACTCGCGATGATCAGACCGCCGATTAGAACGTTGTCACCGGTCCCAACAAAACCGCGGGCGCTGAGGTTAGCGAAACTTGTCTCGGCTGCCGAATCGAGATCAAATACTTCCGCTAAAGC
>DAIOVO010000002.1:24590-44518 GCA_036758965.1 Chthoniobacterales bacterium | reverse complement strand
CTCCGGAGACGATGGCCGAATACGCGCCCGGAGGCAAAGTGATGATAATCGCCGATTCCAAGTCCTTTTCCGGCGCCAAACCACTGGCTTCGATCTCCGTTTGTTGCGACGATTTCCAATTGTCGTTAGTCTCAACCGGCATGTTGTTTCCGTCGAAGATCGTCAGTGTCGGATCAGCCAGCGCGCCGCTGACGCCCCGATCAGTGAGAGAGGGGCCGAGGCCGCGAACCATCACTTTTTTTGGTGCGCTGCCGCCAATAATAAAGCCCCCGATAAGGACCTGCTCACCCGTTCCGGCTACTCCACGAGTCGAGATGTTGACCGCGCGCGCGGTCCGGGCGACCTGGCCGCTGAGAAGGCGATAAGCCTCGTTAGCTATTTCGTGATGACCCGCAGTAGTAGGATGAATATCATCCCAGAAAAGCGACTTATCCGGATTTTCCGAGGAATCGCCCTGGGCGGGATCGGTCGTATCGTTAAACCCGTATTTGCCGGGCTCACCCAAGACACGGATTAGCCCCAGCCAGACATCAAGCGTGTAAATCTGGATCGAAATCCCGTTAGCCGCCAGAGAGCTGGTAGTCGAAGCCAGAACACTATTCAATGCGGAGCGATAGTTCGCGGAGGCAAGGTCCAACTCCGCTACCTTCTGCGGGTCGCCGAAGGAATTAGGAACCGCGCCCAGTGGCGGAACATTCGGGACCATGAAATTTCGCGCGCCAAAATTGGCCAGCCGTGTCACAAGTGCGCCGACACGAGTGGCGGTATCGGTGACATTGGTCGAGCTATCGTCATCGAAGAGATCGTTGCCGCCGCCCCAGACCACATAGAGGGTAGTAGCATCGGGAGTATGGCTCGCGAGATAGTCGGTGATCTGTTTGCCCACGTTATCAATCGTCAGGGTATATTTGCCGCCGCCAAACGGAGTCGGATTACTCACGATCGTGCGATCCTGGCTGCCGTTTTGCGTGGTCGCGCCGCCAAAGGCGTAGTCGGTGCCCCCATCGAGACTGTTCACCTTGTTCGATTGGTCGGAAAGCTGAAGGAAATCCCGAGCGAGCTGCTCGTGCCAGGTCCCTTTGTAAAGCCGGGTCGGTGGGTCGGTATTGAAGTCGTTGGTAAAGCGGTAGTCGCTGTAATTGAAGTTGCTGCTGGGGTAGCTGAACAAGACCGTATCGCGCGCGCGGTGCGCGACATTCCCGTCGTCCGACAAGCTATCGCCAAAGACGACGATCTGTGAAAAAGTCGGTGTCGATTGCGCGCGAGCCCAGAGCGGCGCGGCGATAAAAAGCAAGCAGGCAAAGATCGTTTTTGTGTTTCCCATAATGTCCCTCCGCTTAAAATGGAGATGCGATTGCGGTTGGGCGCAAGTTTTTCCTGAATCGTAAATTATCCACCAACCGGAAGCGCGCGAAAGAAATCGGAAAAACTTCCGCTCTCGCGTATAACCATGTTCAGCTTTGCCAGCCCCGCGCCGGCGGGTTCGGGCAATTCAATCCGCTTCGATTGCGCGATGTTTTGGAAAACAATTTCGTTCCATTGCAGCGATTCGATTTGATCGTTGAAACGGGCGACGGCGCGACCGCGAAAGTAGGCGCGAGTAGTCTCCGGCGGCGAAAAGATGGCGCGACGAATGTCCTCGTCCGTAACAAGACGTAGAATGGACCCCTGCCGTTGCAGTTCGTAGTATAGTCCTTCTTCGCTGGCCAGGTTATGATACTCGAGGTCGATCGCCTGCAGCCAGGGATCGGTCCAGGAGAGGTTTTCTCCTTCCCGCAATGAAGTAAGCAAAGTCTTTTTCGCTACCCAATCGAGTCGATCGCGGCAAAGCAACACGTCCCGCTCCAGATCATTCAAGACCTTTTCCCACTCGCGCAAGATCCAGGCGCGATCTTCGTTCCCGCCATCTTCCAGCTTCGTCGCTGCGCCCAGATACAATCGTTGCACGTCGATGGCAGAAATTTTTCGCCCATCGCGCAATTCAATTATCCAGTCGTAACTTGGGTCGCGACTAATTGACTTGTTGGCGTCAATTGGTTGAGCTATCTCCAACTGCGGCGCCTGACCTTGTTCGATTAGCTCGAGCACAAGCGCAGTGGTGCCAATCTTCAAGGCAGTCGCCCATTCGCTCATGTTGGAATCGCCAATGATGACATGGAAACGGCGATACTTGCGGGCGTCAGCGTGCGGTTCGTCGCGCGTATTTAAAAGTGGGCGCCGGTTCATGGTGTCGATGCTGACCAGGACGCTAAAGAAATCGGCGCGCTGGGAAATTTGATAAAGGCCCGGCTGGCTGGCGGCATTTTCCGTTTCGATTCCCATTTTGCCGGCGCCGGCAAAAATCTGGCGTGTTATCAGGAAAGGCAGAGCGCCCGCGACGATGCGGTCCCACGGAAGATCGCGCGGGATGAGATAGTTATCGTGGCAACCGTAACTGTGGCCGGCGAAGTCGGTGTTGTTTTTGTAAAGGACGACGCATTTTTCCGCGAGTAGGTGGGCATTCCGGCGGCGGGCGCATTCCGCCAAAATTTGTTCGCCCGCTTTTTCCTGCGCGACTAACTGGGGCAAGGTGGTGCATTCGGGCGTGGAATACTCCGGGTGCGCGTGATCGTTGTAGAAACGCGCGCCATTAGAGAGAACAAGATCACTCTTGATTTCGACGAAACTGAGCGCGCGATTCTTATCCACTTCGTAGTAGGCCGATTCGTCGGTATCCTGCCGTAGTTCGCGGGCGCGGAACCCGCGAGCATCGCGGTGCGGATCTTCATGCGCGTAATCCCACTTCATGTGGGCGCCGTGCTCGGTGTAGCTGCGAACCAGCGCGATTGATTCGGCCACGACATCCACCTCTTCCGAGTTACGAACGGTGATGCCGTATTCTGTCTCCAACCCAAAAACCCTTTCCATCGCCACAAGATAGCATCATCTGAAACAAGCGAGCGGATTGCGGGAAGCCGTAGTTTTGTCGGGCTTCAACCTACAAAAATATTGCCCAAGGCACGCGATTCGCTCTAGCGTGATCTGCGCGTCTCCAATTAAGAACCAATGAAAATATTTTGCCGGAAATTCGTGATCGTTCTCCTGGCCAGCACCTTGCCTGGCTTCACTTTTTTTGGGCAAAGTCCGCATCCCTCGCGCGCCGAGGCGGAGGCGCTGGCCTCGGGACTCAAGTATCAGCAAGGGACAATCAAACTACATGGCGACCTGGCTACGCTAGAGGTGCCGAGTCAGTTTCGTTTTCTGAACGGCGCGGACGCCAATACCGTATTGGTGCGGTTGTGGGGCAACCCGCCGGGCGGTGAGCCGCTCGGGATGCTGGTGCCGGCCGATACTTCGCCGCTAAGCAAGGATTGTTGGGCCGTGATTATTACCTACGAAGAACAAGGCTACGTCAAAGACAAGGATGCCGAAAAGATCAACTATGACGATCTGCTTAAACAAATGAAGAGCGACACCCAGAGTGTTAATAAGAAACGGCAGGAGCAAGGCTATCCGTCGATCGAGTTGGTAGGCTGGGCGGCGCCGCCCCGTTACGAGCAGGGCGCACACAAGCTTTACTGGGCAAAGGAACTTCGTTTTGGCGACACCGGCGGCGGAGAAAACACGCTCAACTACAACATTCGCATGCTTGGCCGGCGCGGCGTGCTCGTTCTCAATTCAGTCGCGGGGATAACGCAGTTGCAGGAGATCGAGAATAATGCTCCGGCGATTCTTTCGGCGGTGAACTTCAATTCTGGGAATCGTTATGCCGACTTCAATCCGAAGTCGGACAAGGTAGCGACTTATGGGATCGCCGCGCTGGTGGCGGGCGGCGCGGCGGTTGCCGGGAAGCTGGGCTTATTCAAAGGACTTTGGGTGGCTATCCTGGCAGCGAAGAAATTTGTAATTATCGGCGTCGTCGCCATCAGCGCCTGGTTAAAGAAACTATTCGGCAAAAAGAGCGCGGCTCCGAGCTAGGCCGGACGGCTTATCTTCCGCCGAACGTTGTAGCGTCCGCTGTCTCACTCGACGCTTTGTCATTTGCTGAGCCGAGGAGTCGGCCGAAGAAGAGTTTCTTTGAGAAGCGGGATCGGCTAAGCTTTCTGGAATGATCGCCTGTAAAATAGGCGCCGATGTTTCTGTCAATCTGACTTTAATTTCGCAGCGCTTAAGAATGGAAGTCCCGCCTGCGTTTCAAACCTGCGCCGACGACTATAGAAATGCAGAATCGACCCCTTTTCCTTCCTTTTTCAGCGTTTCGAAATACCTTCTCTTCGCTGCTCCTTCTGCCAAAGCAGGAGAAACAGAATGCCCGCCGCGGGCACAAAGAGGTCCGCCCAAAAAACAATCCCGGCATTTCCCGGTGAAAAATTGTGGTGCGCGACCATCTGATAAATATGGCCGCCAGCCGCGCCCCAGAGAAAACAGGCTGGCCCCAGGACCGCCGCCAGCCGCAGACCGAAATCCTTCCGGAAAGCCAGTAACCCGATCAGGCCGAACCCGAGGCTGGCAAACCCCACTTCATATTGGAACGGACTATTCGCCCAGCCGATGAAACGCGCCGAGAGCGGAGCGAAAAACACGTGCATGGCGAAATTATAAAGATTACAGACCCCGATTGCCATCAGGCAATAGTAAGCGAGCAACGCCTCACTTGCCCCCGCGCGCCGCAGCACGATTGCGGTCGCCGCGCCAACCAAGCCCAGGGCAAAAAAAGTGAGCGAATAGTTGCTGACCACAAACCTGATAATTTCCGCGATCATGCTGTGCGAACAGATTGGACCCTAACGCCTCCATCTTTGCAAAACAAGAAATGACCTCGGTCTCCCAGCATATTGGTGGTCGAAGTAAGAATAGGGTCAGTCTTAACTATTTGTAGTTTTTAGCCTGCGCTGTCATGAGCGATTGGCTACAAGTGGGGAAGCTCTGAACTGATCGGCAGGATGCCGATGCCACGCAAAAAACGGCTTGGACCTTGACGTCGAAACCTGCTCACTGTTCTAGAGGTCGTTATCTACTTTGGGCGTGCGCGGTGGCAGCGATAGCTAGCGGCCAAACGAATAGAGCTAACGAAACAGCAGCGAACCGTCTCACACTTGTTTTCTAACCGGTATCCTACCGCTGAGTCAAGAACTTCGAAGGGCGCTTGGTTTGATGGCTCGATGAGAACTATCTAAAGAACATCAACGACCCATCGTTGCAAGGCGCGGTCAAGATTGGAGCTAATGGCGGTAAGGCTAAGGAGATTAGTAGGTAGTATGGATAAGGATGACCGGCCAGAGAAGGCGCTTGCAGGCTTCGAGCCTTCATCTGCGCGTCGCAAGCCATCCTCCGCTCGGCGAGCGCATAGTTCCCCCGATGGGCTGAAGACCGCGCACGTTACAGCAGCACCTCGTTAACCGTGGTTGGGTCGTCGAGTAGTATCCATTCCACGATCGAGAGCGGCAGACTGCCGTTTTTAATTAGCTCGTCGTGGAATTGGCCGAGGCGAAAACTCGCGCCCATTTTATCGCGATATTTGCCGAGCAAATTCATGATCTGCCATTTGCCGGTGATGTACCAAATTTTCTGCGTCGGCTGAGTGGCCGCGCCAGCAGCTTCGCCTTCGGCTGCTTCGCGATCGAGTCCGCCGCCTTCCATGAAATAGTTCACCGCCTGCTCGAAGGTCCACTTGCCGGTGTGCAGGTTTACGTCCACACCGATGCGGGCGGCGCGATAACGCGAGAGCCGCAAAATTTGTCCCTGCGCCGCAGACCCTTCCGTGTACAAACCGGTGCGCATGAGCATTTCCTCGCCGTAAAGCGCCCAGCCCTCGACAAAAACTCCGTTTTGATTTTGGCGGCGAATCTCGTCGGTCAAATGATTGGCGACGGATAACTGGAGAAAGTGGCCGGGAATTCCTTCGTGGCCAAGAATAGGACGCGGATCTTCAATCGCAGCGCGGATATAAAAATTTTGTGAACGCGGATCGTAGGCCGGAATGAAATAGAAACCGGTCGGATCTTTGTCGTAAACGCCGGGCGGATTCATAAAGCCGCCGGGACTGGTGGGCTTGAAGGCTTCGGGTAGTTCCCGAATCTGAAATGCGCCGAGGTAATCGGGCAACGTGATGAGCTGGTGCGATTTCAAAAAATCGATCATTTCCTGTTCGCGACTTTCATACGCTTTCAAAAACGAATCCTGATCTGGTGGAATTGATTTCGCTCGCTCGGGATTGGGATCGGCCATCGCTGGATCGGGCAAGAGCGCTTCCAGGGCGCGGTAACGTGCCAGCTCCGCCCGGCCGAGCATTTCCACCTGGACGGCGTTCAGGGGTAGAAGCAGAACGTGTTTGAGGTAGTAGTTGTAGTTCTCTTCGCCCATGGGCGCGAAGGCGACCATTTGCGGCAAATCTTTTTCCAGTTTGTCGGCGAAGGCGTGCACGGCGGCGAGCGCCACATCGCGCGCATTTTCAAATTCCGCGTGTTCTTCTTCCGATAATTCTTTGGCCAGATTTTCCATGCTCTCCTTGAAGAGCGGGTCGATGTGGCGGGCGGAAGCAATCGCCAACTGGGCGTAAAGCTTGACCGGTTTCTGCAAATTTTTCTCCGCCTGCGCCAGCAACGCCGGCATCGCCTTCGTCCGCGCCGTCGCCGAACGCGCGCGATTTTGCGGTGTGTCGTATTCTTTTTTTAGAAGCGAAAAAATGGCGTTGCTGCATTCGCCGACATAGACCAACGGGTTGCGAGTAAGCGATTGGTTGATCCGATTATCAAAATCGACCTCTTCGAGTTGAGCGCGGAACAAAATCCAATCGATCCGCTCGTCCTTCGGCCAACTCTCGGTTTTCATCGCGCGCACTTGTTCGAGCAAGGCGTGGACGTGCGCAGCGCGCTCGGCGATTTTCGCCGGCGCATAATCAGTCAGGCGATTGTCCCAGGTGTGGAGACCAGCGTCGCTGCTGTTGACCGGGTAGTTCAAATTTCGCCAGTCGTAGTATTGGTTGGCGAGCTGATGGAGCGCGGCTGGATCGGCGCCACGGTTGTTTTCCAAAGCGGGTGTTTGTTTGGTAATCAAGGCCTTGTTAGAAACGTCGGGACGCTGCCGGGGAGCATTGGATTGGGCAAAGGCAAAAGTCGCGAAAGAAAACGAAAGGGTGAGAGCGAAAAATATTTTCACGTCGGCACCATAGCGCGCACCGCGCCGCGGCAAAGTAATTGTAGGGCGACCGCTCCGGTTGCCCGGTTTAGGCGTGGCAGGCGGAGCGCCCGCCCTACAATCAACGAATCGTTAGTTCAAGCCGATTTGGCGGGAGCCATTCGTCTGGGCAGGCGGAGGGTCCGCCCTACAATTCGTTAGCGAGAAATCCACCAGCAGGCGATGAGGCAGGCGAGAATGGAGGTAGTTAACCAATCGATCACCTGCCCGAGTACCACCATCGAGTGCAGCCGAATGTAAATGGCCGCTTCCACGATCACCGGCGCGGCCAGCGCGATCCAGAGAAGGACGGCGAAGCGAAACGCGCCCGCCATTCCGGCCGCAAAAAAACTGACGTGAAACCGCGCTACTACTACGTAGAGAACGGCGATGGCGATGGCCGCCAAAATACGGATGATGCTGGACAAAGTATAGTTGCGCGGTCCTTCTCCGCGCCACGTTTCCGGGGTGGCGCGCTGGTAGCGATGAAAGACCAGTCCCATCCAGAACCAACTGGTAAAAATGGAAATGACGCCGGCGACGAATCCCGGCACGATTGCTGCGCGTAGTGTATTCATATGCGGAAATTTCTGCGCAGAATAGCGGGCGGGCGGCGAGTTGGCGAGAGAGTTTACGGCGCGATGGCCCGCGCTACCTTGTAGGAACAATGCCCGAATTCGCATACAAGGCGCGCGATGCCAGGGGCGGTTTAGTGGAAGGCGTTCTCAATTGCCCCGACCGCAGCGTCGCCATTCGCCAGATCGAACAGCAGAATTGCATTCCAATCCGGATCGATGCCCTGGCGGCGATCGCTCCCGCCGCTGCCGTCGCCAACAAACGGGCGTCGCGGACATTCGTGCCGAAAATTTTTAATCGCGCCGAAGTGAAAGAAGCGCCGGCGCAATCCCTCCGAGTGCCGCACAACCAACTGCTCGTTTTCACCGAGCAACTGGCGCATTTGTTGCAAGCCGGGATGACGCTCGACGAAGCGCTGTCGGTTTTAGAAAAACGGCTGAAACATCCGCGCGTGCAACAAATGACGCGCGCGCTGCACCAGGCGCTGGTGGATGGCCGCAGCTTTTCGCAGGCCCTGCGCGAATTCCCGCGCATCTTCACGCCCCTCTACGTGAATCTGGTAGCGGCTGGCGAAGCGAGCGGGGCGCTTTCGGAAATCCTCATGCGCCTGGTAAAGCATTTGATGCAGGCGAAAAATCTGCGGGACCGCGTGGCGCAGGCGCTGATTTATCCCGCGTTCCTTGCCGTTGCGGGTGCGGCGCTCATTACCGTCTTCATCACCTTCATGGTGCCGCAGCTCACGCAGTTCATGTCGCAAAATGGGGGCATGCTGCCGTTGCCGACGCGCATGCTGATGCACGTGCATCATGTCATTACTACTTACTGGTGGTTCGGCGCGTTATTGGTCATCGGCGCGTTCGCCGGCTGGCGCGCGTTTGTCCGCAGCGACGAAGGACGCACAACGTGGGACCGATTTCGGCTGAATATTCCCGGTTACGGGCGAATCATCCGCCATCGCCAGTACGCGCAATTTTCCCGCACGCTCGGCACGTTGATTGAAAACGGGATCCCCCTGCTCCGCTCGATCGATTTGGTAACAGAAATCGCCGATAACAAATACGTCGAGCACAAGCTGATTGAAGTGCGGCGCTCGGTAGTGGATGGCGCGCATCTTTCGGCGGCGCTGGCCGCGCAACATCTGTTTCCCGATTTACTCACCGACATGATGGCGGTGGGCGAGCAAACGGGACATTTCGCGCAAACGATGCAAACCATCGCCGACGTCTACGAACGCGAGCTCGATCGCACGGTCACGATTACGTCGTCGTTAATCGCGCCGGTCATCATTGTGATCATCGCCATCGTGGTGGGCGCGGTCGTTTACAGCATTTTGTCGGCGGTCTTTGAAATGACGCATAGCTTGCAGTTTCACCCGCGTTAAGATAGCAACCGTCGGATGCGCGCTTCTCTCTCGATTTCGGTTTTGCTCGTGAGTGCGCATTTTCTTTTGGCGCAGGAAGCGTTCGATCAACAATCGCGCGTCCAGAAAAATCCGCCGGTCGCCGTTAGCGCAAATCCAGGAAGCGCCTGGCTCGATTTGCGGCAGGCCACTAAGCCGGGTTCGGCGCAGGCCGCCCCGGCCTGGGTGGAAGCGGTGGATTTTATTGCCAGCCCGAAAGACGCAGCGGACGCGCGGAGCGTGTTTCGCATTCGGGTTAAGAAACCCGGTGAGAACTTTAATGTCCTTTTCGTGCGACTATTTTTTTACGACAAACCCGGCGCGCAACCGGAAGTGGCGGCCTGGGACGAATCAGGTTCGCAGTTGCTTCGCTCCCGCCCGCTCGGCGCCGGCATCGATGTGGACAGCTCCGATTCGGTGGTGGTGCCGATGCACGGCGCGAGCGCGCTGGATATTTCCGTGCCCGGCGACGGCTCGACGGTGCGCGGCGCTTACCTCGATTGGATGACGAGCAGCGAGCTTGTGCACGCAGTTAACGAAGGCGCGCAGGCGGCGGTGCCGCAACCATTCGCGGCCAGCGTTCCTTTGCGCGACGCGACGCAGGACAACGAACAATTCGGCACCGTCACTGCCTCGCTCTCCGCCGACCCGATTCGAATTGCATCGAACACGGAAGACGCGGCCACGTTTGAATTTGGAATAGAAGCGCAACCGCTCTTGGCCCTGCTTACTTTTGAAATTGCTGCGCCCCGGATCGATTCGCTGCCGGAAGTAACGATCAACGGCACTAACGCTGGCGCAGTTTCGCTGATGCTGCCGGATTTGGCCGACCCGGCGTATCGCGGCGAAATGCGCTCGCTGGTGAACGAGATGCAATTTCAATACACTGGCTGGATTCGCGCGCAGAAAATTGTGCCGGCCCCCTCGCTTCACGCGGGGAGCAACACCATCACCATCCTCAACGGCGCCAACACTTCCAGCTCGGTCATTCGCGCGACCCAAATCCAACTGAAGTATCTTTGGGATAAATCGGATTATATTTTGAAACCGGAACGCTGAACCGGTGTCTAACTAACAATGCGTAGGAAAAAGCAGGCGTTCACTTTGCTGGAGATCATGCTGGTGGTCACGATCATCGCGATCCTGCTGGCGGCCGCGATCAAGTTTATGGCGCCGAATGTCGATGTCGCGAAATCGGTGCGGGTGACTGGTGATTTACAGGCGATCAAAACCTCGCTCATTGCATACGAAGGGCTGAATGGATTCTGTCCCACGACCGAGCAGGGATTGCAGGCGCTCGTTGCACAGCCCAGCACCGAGCCGAAGCCGCTGCAATGGCGGCAATTTATGGAAGCGGTGCCGCGTGACCCGTGGGGTTCGGAATATTTGTATCGTTATCCGGGAGTGAAGAACCCCAACAAATACGACATCTATTCCGCCGGCCCGGACCGCACGCCCGATACCGCCGACGACATTCAGGGTTAGAAAAGCTGGTTGGAGGGACGGGCGCTGTCCCGTCCCCGAAATTTTTCGCGATGTAAATTTTTCTTCGGACGACGCGATGTTCAGGGACGACACAAACGGACTCCCAACCCAGATTCCCCGAGACACCCGCGTCCTGCGCGGGCGTCCCTCCAGCCCAATACCTTCAAGTAAGACGCTGCCCTAGTTATCCTGGGCCGGAGTCGCGGCGTTTGGATTACGCGGAATCACCCCGCGCACATGAGTGCGGTTTTGCGGCGCCTGAGTTGCATTCGGTTGCGGCTGCGGCAACACCGGAATTGGCGCGGGTTTGATGAAGGCTTGCGGCAGATTTGGGATGACTGGCGCCTGATTCGGCAGAGGCAACGGATGCGCCAGCGGTTGCGCGAGCAGACTCTCATTGAAATTGAGCGTCGCATACTTTCCATCCTTGGTGATCGTCACCTTGGTGGCGCCGGGGCGGTCCGACCATTCGATGTTTGAAATGGCGTAGCCGTGTTCGTTTGGTCCCGCCGAGGAAAAAACATACTCCTTTATGTTTTTATCCGTGCTGGAGGCGATTGAGATAAAAATGTCGTTACCGGCCTTGCCGGCATTGGCGAGATACAAATCTTTGGCGAAATCCGGCGTCGGCGCGGGCGTGGCCTGAGCGGTCGCGACGGCAAAAGGCGAGCGGGCCAGCATCGCCTGGTATTGGTTGAAATCGGGACGCTTCGGCAGCGGGTCAGCCGCGCGCGCGAGAGGCGCAACCGCTGCCATCGCTAACAAGGCATAGAATTGGATTTTCATTTGGATTTGGCGCCGGCGGGAGCATACCAGCGTGCGATCTTAAATTTACCACGCATTTGGGTGGCGTCATTCGCATCCACCGAAAGGCTAGTATTTTCAAAAACGATGAACGATTCCGGCAACTGAGCGTCGTAGAGAAAATGGAGCAGGGCCGGCCACGGACTTTTGGTCTCGATGGAAGCAAAGACTGATTGGTAGGCGGCGGTGCTCTCGCCATTGCCGATGGCAGGATTTTCGATCAACACGCCATGTTTGGCCGCGATTTGCTTGAGCTGGTCCAGGAGGGCGGAAGCGTCGCTCGCGCCATGAAAGACCGGTTGATGCGCCTTAAGCCATGCTTGCCGTTTCGTCCAGAGATCGGCGTCGCCCAGAAAAACATTCTGCTCATTTCTTGTTAGCTTGCGCTCGGCGACTTTGGCGCGGGAAGTGCGAATGGCGTCGAGCAGCCAGCTCCACAAAAAGAGATTCACCAGCACGACCACCATCAGCCCGCCGATTCATTCGCTGGATAAATGAGCCGATCATCGCGGTTTTCCTTCCACCCGAAACTGCGCGTGATCGTTCGGCATAATGCGCGGTGCCTGCATGTCGAAAACAAATTGCTGCAAGCCGGGATTCTTCTTCACCTTTTCAATGAACTGGTAGGCAAGGGCGGCGCTGTTTGCTTCCCCTTCGATGGAAAGCTGGCGGCCAGATTCGTTAAACTGCGTGATGTGTACTTCAGCCGAGGGCAGGCTTTCGAAAAGATGCTGCAAAATTTCGATCGGATAAAAATGCGGATCGACGGCGGGCGCGAGCATTTTCCAATTCGCGGCGGCGGCGCGCACGAACGCGCTTTTAGGTCCTTCGGTCGCGAGTTGGCGGTCCAGCTGATGAATCCGCACATGCAGATAAACCAGGTGCAGCAGGAAAAGGAGGATCAACGCCAGATAAGCCGCGCCGGCGAAAAGCAGGCGCCGGCGCCATTGGCCGCGGCGCTCGTGGCGCAAGCGCTGGTCGCGCCATTCCTGCGGCAACAAATTCAGTTCTGTCGCGGCCGGCGGCGTTTCCAGGCCAACGATTTCGGCGCGAGTGTCGAGCGTCCGCTCGATCGCGCCGCGCATCTCGAAACATTTTTCGTCAACGAGCACGTTTTCGAAAGAAGCATCGATCCCCTGCAGCTCGGCGCTGAGCGCTAATTGCGGCAACTCGATTTCGAGCGGGGCGCTCACCCCGCCGGTCAGCATGCGCGCGAAACTCAGTTTTCCGTTTTCCGAAATGGCCGAAACGAGCGTGCCGTCCTCCGGATAAATGAGAAGCGCGCGTCCGCCTTTACGATGCGAGGCAATGCGCTGAGCCGCATAAACGGTGACCGCTTGCGGAATCGCGTTGCGCTGCAAAAGCGGCGCGGCGATTTGCGCCAGACGCTGATTTTGCACCGCCACGGCCGAAACAACGCAATCGCCGTTAACCTGCGAGATTACCTCGAAATCGCTCGTCACTTCCTCGGTCGGAAAAGGCAGCGCTTTTTCCAATTGAATGCGCACCATCTCGCGCAACTCCGCCGGTTCCACCTGCGGCAGGCGTAATCGTTGCGCCAAAATCGCGGACATCGGTAACGCCAGCACGAACTCGTCGCCGGGATTAAGCGTTTGGGCCGCCTCGGCCAGCGAAGGAAAAGCGCGCACGCCCCAGCCGTCGTTTTCCGGGCCGGCACTGATCACGTTCCAGCCTTCGGCGCCGGGGACGAGAAAAATTCGGGGGGCAGTTTTAATCTAAAATTCCCTCCAGGTAATCAACTGCTGGGTTTGGCCGGCGCGACGGAAGACGACCTTGACCAGGCGGGTGACGTCGCCGGAGCGGCCGGTGCTAACGACACGTAGAACGGCATCTTTGAAGGAAACAAAAGTGGCGAGGGATTGGAATTGCTGCGGCGACAAACCCATGGCGGTGCGCACTTCATCCAGATTCTTAAAGACGAGATCGTCCCCCGTTCCTTCAATTCCATCCGGCCCCATTCGCAATTGCAAAAAGCGATCCACGATCGGCTCGCTCATTCCGGGCAGGGCGAGAAGCACGTCGCGCGGCGCCCAAGCGAGATCGACTGGCCCGGTGCTGTTTACCGTCAGCTCCTCGTCCCAGCCTGGTTCGCTGGTAAATTTTTCCCAGCCTTTCACTTTTTTGAGTTCATCGATGCGCGCAAACAAACTGTTAGCCGGAGTGTAACCCGGTTCCGCTTCGGCGCCGTTCAAGCGCGGGAGATTATCGGGATCGACCCAATCCAGCAGGCAATCGATCATGCGGTCGCGCTCGTTCAGCTCGACGCCCTTGATTTCCAAATAACGCCGCAGCATATCGAGCCGGGTTACGTTTTCCCCCGCCAGCAGCCAGTTGATGTTCAGGCGACCGCCTTCGCCGGAAATTTTCACACTGTAACTTTGGCGCGGCCCGAATTTGCCGTCCAAATTAGGCGATCCCGGTTTGATCAGCGGATGCATTCCCACTTCCGCGCCCGATGCGGCCATGGCCTGCGCTTCCAGAATTCGATTTTCGCTGCCGGAAATCTTCAGCCGGGAATCGATGTCGAGCGCCCAGGTCACGATTAACGCGCTGAGCAAAAACAACGCCCAAAGCGCGAGCAGAAGGGCGGCGCCGCTGGAATTTTTTCGCTTCTTCATAACGGCGTGCGGGCAATCGGCACCACGATTTCCGTCGGCACCGCGGCATCGTTGCGTCCAATGATGAAACGAACCAGGCGCGGCAACGTAACGGTGTCGGTCCAGCGCGGCACCCAGGTGTTGAGGCGCGAATCAAAATAGCGAATTTGCAGCGTCTCCACATTATTGACTAACGAGACCCAGGTTTGGTGCTCCACAACCGAAGAAGCGTCATCCTTTGGCCGCCGCAATAAACCGAGGTCGAGCTGCTTGCTTTTCGGAGCGTGCGGCTGCAAACGCAGGCTCACGCGATAATCGCCATCGGCATATTGGGTCAGCACGCCCGGCCCGGCGCCGCAAAGCCAGGTTAGCTCGTCGCGGTCGAGATCATTTACGCGCACGGCATCGCCCAGGAGAGCGCCCGCGCCGCTCGGGACGCTTTGTAATTGCTGGGCGAGAAAATCGCGCAAGCCGTCATAGCGGGCATTGACCGCATCGGTGGCGGCGGCAACGCTCATCGCCGTCATATTGGCCTGGACAAAACGATAAATGGCGAGCGACATCATCGCCAGAATGATCACCGCGAGCGTGATTTCGAGCAGGGTAAAACCGCGCTGGCGCTTAGCGGTTGCGATAAACATAAAAGGCAATCTGCTTCGATTGCGCCGTCGTGCCGCGTTTCCAATTTGCGGTCAAAACCACCCGCGTGATTCCGCCCAAGACCGTGTTGTCGGCTTCCTTTAATTCCTGCAGCTCGGCTTTTTGCACGAGGGAAACTGTGCCGTAGCCGGTCTCGATCTTCGTTTCGCGGCTCGCATCGGGCGTTCCCGGCGTCGCTTCCACTTCCAGCATGCGGTTAGCCAGGAGCAGGCGCACACGCGCGTCGTCCGCGCTGAGCGCGCTGGCATTGACGCAATTGCCGACCGCGCGGCCGAGCGCGATCACGCCGATGGAAAAAATCATCAGCCCGAGCATCACCTCGTAGAGAGCGAACGCGAGGCGGTTAGCGCGGCGCATAAGCAAGAAGATTTCCCAGCGCGGTAAGAGCCGGATAGTCCGCCGCCCACGAGCCGTCGCGCCCGGCAAACTTTATTCGCACCGGCTCGCACGCGCCCGATTCCCAGAAAATCCATTGCGGCGCCTGTTTTTTAGTCAATGCCGCCGGCCAGCTCAGTTGCCATTTATCCGTGCGCGCAACCGGAATCTCCGCCAGCGGCTTGTGCCCGTCAGTTTTCAGGAACGTCTGCGGCTCAAGAGTGATTGCGTCGGTATTCCAGGTAATCATGTAAGCGCGATGCTCGGTCAGGCTGCGTTCGTGAGCTTCCCGCACAAGATTGTTGAATTGATCCATGGAGCGGTGCAGGCGTTTGTCGGCAAAAAGGCCTCGCACGCTCGGCACCGCCAGCCCGACGAGCAAAAGCAGGATGAAGATGGCGATCACCAGCTCCAGGAGAGTGAATGCCCCGCTGCGTCGTTGCATGGGGGGAATTTACGCTAACGGCGCGAAATTCACAATCCATCCCCGGCAGGCAAGCTGCCGCTAAAAAATGGCAACCGAGCGACAGCGGCGGTTTTCTTTCTGTGGTAATTTTCCATGGTCAAATGAATAGCACTTCGCGAACCGGCCATCGCACGCAGGCCTTCAGCGCCGGCCTGATCCTGGCCGCTTTGGCGGTGCTGGCATTGTTGGTCTGGCAGGGAATCGCGGCGCACGGTTCGCCCGATCCATTGCAAACGCACACCAGCGCCACGGTCGCGTCGCTCGATATCGCGGTGCTGGTTTTTCGCGAAGGCCTCGAATGCATTTTGGTTCTCGCTGCCATCACTGCCAGCATGAAGGGCGCGACCCAAAGTTATCGTCGCCCGGTGGCATGGGGAGCAGGCATTGCTTTTCTCGCCACTCTCGCCACCTGGGGCATCGCGGTCAGGATCATGAAAGAACTTTCCGCCAGCGTGCCGGCGCTTGATCTCCAGGCCGCCACCGGATTGCTCGCGGTCATCGTTCTGCTCGTTATCATGAATTGGTTTTTCCACAAAATTTATTGGGGCGGCTGGATTAAACATCACAATCGCCGCCGCAAATCTCTCTTTGATGAAGGCGCGAGCGGGCTGAGCGCGCATCTGCGCTGGGGCTTGATCCTGCTCGGCTTCACCTCGCTTTATCGCGAAGGGTTCGAGGTAGTTCTGTTTCTCCAGAGTTATTATCTGCGGCTCGGCGGCGCAGTCGTGCTCAACGGCACCCTGCTTGGCCTGGCTTTTTCCGGCATGGTGGCGGTGCTGACCTTCGTCCTCCAGCAACGTTTGCCTTACCGCAAAATGCTCGTCGCCACCGGCATTCTTCTCGGCGTGGTGCTGCTGGTGATGGTGGGCGAACAGGCGCAGGAAATGCAGTTGGCCCATTGGATTTCCACCACCCCAATTCCGTGGTTGCCGGTGCCCGCCTGGATGAGTCTCTGGTTCGCAATTTTCCCCACTTACGAAACGATCAGCGCGCAACTGCTGGCCGCGCTGCTCGTCGTTGGCTCCTATTACGCTGCCAAACATTTCGACACGATCCCTCTGGCTGGCGCTGATCCGGTCAAAAATGTTCAGCCGGCAAATCTGCCGCGCCGAATGGTGAAACATCTGCCGGCGCTGCCGTAAGCGCATTTCGCCGGCAATGAAACTACCCGCTCTTCTTGCCGGAATTTTGTTATGCGCTGGCAATTGTTTCGCCGGCGCCCGCCATTTCACTTATATATATGAGGCGCCCACCTCGGCGCCCGGCTCGATCGAATCGGAAAATTACGTCACCGCCTTGTGGGACGAAGGAAAATTCGGCGGCTTCATTTTTCGGAACGAGCTCGAGTTCGGCATTACCGAGCATCTGCAAACCAGCATCTATTTTGCAAACTGGGATTACACCGCCGCGCGCGAAAACCGCGGGTTTCATTACGACACCGTTTCGGTCGAGACGATTTACAATCTCACCAACCCCGTAGCCGATCCAATCGGCCTTTCGCTTTACCAGGAAATCGGCGGTGGGCGGCGCGCTTTTGAATCGGAAACAAAACTGATCGCGCAAAAAAATTTCGGGCCGCTCATTCTCGCCTATAACCTGACGGTGGAAGCAGAATTTGGCGGCGAAGGTTTGGGCGAGCACAACGGCGAAATCCAAAACGCTTTTGGCGCCAGCTATGAATTTGTTCCGCGCTTTTCCGCCGGCGTGGAAATACTGCACGAAGTTTTGCTGCCTCGCTGGCGCGCCAGCGAAGCGGAAAACAATTTCTTTGTTGGTCCGAACATTTCTTATCGCAGCAACCGCTGGTTCGCGACCGTCACCGGGCTAAAGCAAACGACCAATACCGAAGGCGAAGCGGATTACCAGGTGCGAGTAATCTTTGGCATAACTTTGTGAGAACGCGCGCGATCGTCCTCGGTGCGCTGCTCCTCGCCGGTTGCGTCAGCGATAACTTTACTCCGCCCAAAATTTCGCCCGGGCTCGTCGCCCAATCGGATCACGCCAGCGCGCAACAGCTCGCTGCCGGCCGTTCCACTTTTGTCTCGCGCTGTCTCGAATGCCACACCCTGCCGCCGGTAAAAAAGTATTCGCCTGCGCAATGGCCCGGTCTGGTTAATCAAATGTCCGCACGCGCTAATCTGAACTCCGATCAAAAAGCGGCCGTTATCGCCTATCTGCGCGCGGCCGCTTCTACGAATCGTTAGCTGCGGTTTGTAGTTGAATGCCGGGCGAACCTCCTGAACCTTCGCTCATGTCGTCGTCTCGTTTGTCGCTTTCCGCGTTTTTGCTTTCATCCACTTTTCTTTTTGCCGCACCAACGCCGACGCCCTCGCCTTCGCCGCAAATCGATCCCAAACTTTTCTCCGGTATCCAGTGGCGACAGGTCGGGCCATTCCGCGGCGGACGCGCCCTCGCCATCACCGGCGTGCCGGGCGAACCAAACGTCTGGTATTTTGGCGCGGTCGCAGGCGGCGTTTGGAAAACGACTGACGGAGGCGCGAATTGGTCGCCCGTTTTCGACAAGCAGGACATTTCTTCCATCGGCGCGATCGCGGTCGCGCCTTCCGACCACAACACCATTTACGTTGGCGCCGGCGAATCCGCCATCCGCGGCAACACCACTTACGGCACCGGCGTTTACAAATCCGTCGATGGCGGCAAGAACTGGAAAAACGTTGGCTTGCGCGACACGCGCCAGATCGGCGCATTGATTGTTCATCCGGATAATCCCGACATCGTTCTGGTCGCCGCCCTCGGTCACGCTTTTGGGCCGAACCAGGAACGCGGAATTTTTCGCACGACCGACGGCGGCAAAACCTGGACGAAAGTTCTCTACAAAGACGACAAGAGCGGCGGCATCGACCTTGTCTTCGATCCGCATAATCCAAACGTCGTCTTCGCCGCTCTTTGGCAGGCGCAACGCTGGCCATGGTTTTTTTCCAGCGGCGGGCCCGGCACCGGCCTTTACAAATCGGAAGACAACGGTGTCACTTGGAAACAGCTAACAGGAAATGGATTGCCGGATGGCATTCTCGGCAGAATCGGCATCACTGTTTCGGGCGCGGATTCGAACCGCGTTTACGCCACCATCGAAGCAAAAGAGGGCGGCATTTTTCGCTCGGACGATGGCGGAACGAAATGGAGCAAGGTCAATGAGGACGGCCGATTCCGGCAACGCGCCTGGTATTTCAGCAAAATTTACGCGGATCCGAAGTCAGTTGATACCGTTTATATTTTGAATACCGGCGCCTTTAAATCCGTTGATGGCGCGAAGACTTTTAACCTGCTGCCCGCACGTCACGGCGATCACCACGGTCTGTGGATTGATCCCGCCGATCCGAATCGACTCGGTAACGCCAACGATGGCGGCGCCAGCATTTCCACCGATGGCGGCAAATCCTGGACGATGCAAAATAATCAGCCGACGGCACAGTTTTATCACGTCGCGACCGACAACGCTTTTCCCTATCACATTTATGGAGCGCAACAGGACAACTCGAACGTTTGCATCGCCAGCCGCACCGACTCGGGGATCATTGGGCCGGAGAATTGGTTTCCGGCCGGCGGCGGTGAGTGTGGTTTTGTCGTCGCCGATCCGCGCGACTGGCACATCATTTACTCGAACAACGAGGGCTACATCACCCGCTACGACAAGTCGAAGGAAGAAGATCAGGAGATCAGTGTTTGGCCGCTGGATAACTCCGGCCACGGCGCGGCCGATTTAAAGCATCGCTTCCAATGGATCGCGCCGCTCTTTCTTTCTCCGCACAATCCGGACGCGATCTACACCGCGGCCGAATGCGTTTTCAAATCGAATGATCAGGGAAAATCGTGGACGCAAATCAGCGGCGATCTAACGAGAAATGATAAATCGAAACAACAGCCGAGCGGCGGCCCGCTGACCGACGACATCACCTCGGTCGAGTATTACGACACCATTTTTGCTCTGGCGGAATCGCCAAAACAGCCGGGCACGATCTGGGCCGGGAGCGACGACGGCTTGATTAACGTCACTACTGATGACGGCAAGAGCTGGGCAAACGTCACGCCCAAGATGCCGGAGTGGAGCACGGTTTCGATTATTGATCCGTCACCGCACGAGGCGAAAACTGCTTATGTCGCGGTCGATCGCCATCGGCTCGACGATTTGAAGCCGTATCTTTTCAAGACAAACGACCTCGGTAAAACCTGGAGCGCGATTGACACGGGAATTCCGGATGGCGCCTACACTCACGCGATTCGCGAAGACCCGAAACGCAAAGGTTTGCTTTACGCCGGGACGGAGCTTGGTGTCTATTTCTCGTTAGACGATGGCGCGCATTGGCAGCCGCTGCAGTTGAATTTACCGCAGTCCCCCATTCACGATCTGGTGGTGAAGGATGATGACCTG
>DAIOVO010000002.1:16943-24580 GCA_036758965.1 Chthoniobacterales bacterium | reverse complement strand
CTTTTTGGGTACTCGATAATCTCACGCCGCTGCGCCAGTTAAATCCGCAGGACGCCGGCGCTGAAATGGTTTTGTATCAACCGCAGACCGCCTTGCGTTTGCATTATCCGCAGGAGTTCGACAAGCGGCAGCCGGTCGGTGACAACCCGCCCCCGGGCGCGATGATCGATTATTACTTCAAGACCGGGCCGAAAGAAGAAGTGACGCTCGATATTTTCGATGCCCAGGGAAAATTGGTGCGCCATCTTTCGAGCAAAGAAAAACCGAAGGATACCGAACAACCTCCGGAGTGGCCCGACCGCGTGGAAAAACCGAAAATAATTCCGGCGAAGGAAGGAATGAACCGGTTCGCCTGGGATTTGCGCTATGACGAGCCAATCCAAATTCCGGGCGCATTTTACAGCGGCGACGGACCGGTTGGGCCGCTGGCGTTGCCGGGCGATTATCAAATCAAGCTAACGACAAATGGAATGACTAAGACGGCGATGCTGCATCTGGCGGTCGATCCCCGCACGAAAGATCACGAAGCGGAATTGCCGAAACAATTCGCGCTTTCGGCGCAGGTGAATGCGCGCATTACGCAATTGCACCAGGCGGTGAACGAAATTCGGCAGGTGAAAGCGCAGATTAAAGAGCTGCATACCAGATTTGGCGACGACCCGAAAACAAAGCCGGTGCTGGAAATGGCGGACGCGCTGGAAAAGAAAATGTCCGGCGTCGAAGCCCAGTTGATGCAGGTAAACATGAAAGGTTCGGAAGGGAATCTCGCTTTCCCCAACATGTTGAATGAGGAGTTTGATACCTTTAGTCACGTGATCGACGGCAGCGATCATGAGCCGACCAAACCGCAGCTGGAAGTTTGCGAGCAGTTGAGTTCGCGTTTGGACGAGCAGTTGAAAAACTGGGCGGCGATTAAGCAGGACGACGTGCCGAAAGCAGGCGCCGCCATCAAACAGCTCGATCTGCCGGCGTTGCTGATCAAACCGGAGCCGGAGAAAAAGGGACCGGCTGGCTAATTTTTGTCCACGCTGTACTTGCCCGGCCCGATGAACGAAAGACAGACGATAATGATGACGGCCTCCACTGGAATGATGAGGTAATGAAGTCCGCGCTCGTGATGGCCAACGGCGACGGCGTTAACCAGCGCAATTAGAAACACCAGCAGCAAACCGATGCGGAAAGCGAGACCGAGCACGATCAGAATTCCACCAATGCTGCCGGCCAACGCACCGAAAAATCCCCACCATTCGAGATTGGAATGAAAATGGAAAACGCGCATGGCGCTGCCGAACTCGAACCAGGCATGTTTGCCGCTGAGCAAAGCCGGTGCGCAAATCAAAATGAAAATGAGGCCGACGCTCGCGCGCAAAAAGAGCAGGCCGGCCTCGCGATATTTTCCGAGAAATTTCAGCACGCGCGGATGCTGGCCGATTGTGAGCCGCAAATCAACTCGTGAAGAAAATTAGCAAAGCCGTCCTGCTCGCGGCCGGTCGCGGGACGCGCATGCGCGAGCTGACGTCCGAAATTCCCAAGCCGATGATCAAAGTGCGCGGGAAACCGATTTTGCTCCACATCATCGAGCGATTGCAGAAAGCGGGAGTTCGGAATTTTCTGGTGGTGGTCGGTTATCAGGCCCAGACCATTCAGGAATATTTCGGCGACGGAACCTGCTTCGGCCTGCAGATCGCGTACGTGACGCAGACGGTGCAGGACGGCACCGGACGGGTGGTCGATTTAGCGCGCGATTTTGCCGGCGCCGAGCCGTTCATTCTGCATTACGGCGACATTCTGGTTGATGCGCAAAACTATGTCGCGTTAGTTGCGCTGCCGGACAACGTGGAAGCGATCGTGAGCGTGAAGCGAAACGAGGACGTGAGCAAGGGCGGCGCGGTGTTTGTGAACGAACAAATGGAGGTAACCGACGTGCGCGAAAAACCGAAACCGGGCGAGCCGACCAGCCCGTGGTATAACGCCGGCGTTTATGCCTTTCGCCCCGGCATTTTTGAGTTCACCGCCAAATTGCAGCCGTCGCCACGGGGCGAATACGAACTGACCGATGCCATTCGCGATCTCGCCCGCGCAGGAAAAAAAGTTCAGGCGTTCGAACTCGAAGGCGACTGGGCCGATGTGCGCGATCCGGAAGTGCTGGCGCAGTTAAACAGTTAGTGACCAGCTTCCGCTTCCACTTCGCCTTCTTCGCCAATTTCCTCTTCGATTTCGCGCCGCCAGCTCTTCGATACCCACGGCCGGAGAAACCCGTAGAGCAAATAAGCGAGGAACAAAACCGCCGGCATCCATTCATAGTTCCAGGCGGTGAAAATCAGGATCAAGGCAATGATGACGAAGCGCCCCAAAGAACGCGTGGTGCGCCAGGTGATGGCTTTGAAACTGGGATAGCTCAGCCGGCTGAACATCATGACCGAAAGAAAAAGCATCAACGGCGGCAGGACCCATTTCCAGCGGCCGATTTCGTGTTCGCGTTCGCCGAACCACCAAAGCATGAAAAGGGTAATCGACGCGATTAATCCGGCCGCGGCTGGAATCGGGAAACCGGAAAAGTTTTTTCCATCGGCATTGCTGCCGTTGGCGGCGATGCAATTGAAACGAGCCAGACGCAGCGCGCCGCAAACCAGATAAACAAACGCCACCACCCAACCGGCGTGGGGAAAATTAATCAGCACAATCCGGTAAACCATCAGGGCCGGCGCCACGCCGAAGGAAACCACGTCAGCGAGGGAATCGAACTCGCGCCCGAATGGACTATCCTGCCCGCCCAGTCGCGCGAGGCGGCCGTCGAGCACATCGAAAACACAAGCGCCGAGAATAAACCAGACCGCGGTGTGAAAAAGCTCGGCCGCCTCGTTCGGATTACTCGATTGCAACAGCGCCCCTTGCACGATGCGAAGGGTGGCCGCGAACCCGCAGAACAAATTTCCTGCCGTCATCAGGTTCGGCAGCAGGTAAATTTTCGGATTTTGCTCGTTCATCGAGAAAGTCGCGCGATCACACTGGCGCCGCCCTTCACGCGGTCACCCACTTTCACCAAAACCTCGGCGTCGAGCGGCAAATATACTTCAGTTCGCGAACCGAATCGAATCATACCGAAGCGTTGGCCGCGTTTCAGTTCGTCGCCGACCTCCGACCAGGCGACGATGCGGCGGGCAATCGCGCCAGTAAGTTGCCTAACGACAATTATGCAGCGCGCGTTTTGAAACGCCCAGATCATCGCCTCATTTTTTTCCGAGCAATCGGCGCGGCGTGCGTCCAGGCAAAGCCCTTTTTTGTGCTGGCGAAAAATGACACGGCCAGAAATCGGCGTGCGGTTGGTGTGAACATCGAAGACCGAAAGAAAAATTCCAACTCGCCGGGTGCGCGCGTGCAAAACTTCCGGCTCATCTATTTCAACAATGTCGGCGATGGCGCCATCGGCCGCCGCCACCACTGCTGCCTCGTCAGCGGGATCAGGTCGTTCCGGATCGCGAAAAAACGCCAGCGTGTATAAAAAGAGCGCGGCGAAAACTAACGAGACCCAGAAATTAAAAAAGACGGAAACGAGAAAAAGAACGAGTAAAAAGGCAAAAATCCAGCGGCCTTCATAAAGGGTGCGGAAGCGCATCGGGCAATCTCAATTTCCAAGCCGGAAACGGTGAGGTCAAGTCGATCTGCTCGGCTCGGGCCTGGAGGCCGTTCTTTCTACAATATGGCGGGGGTGGCGAACCGGGAAACGCAGCATTTAGTGGCGGCGGCTGAAAAATTAAGGAAGAAATTATTAGCCAAAAGCCGGCTTTCAGCTAGTGTTCTGATCTGTGGTCGCGCGGCCATCTTCTATGCCCAAGACTGACGAGGAGTTTCCTGAGGAAATTACGTCGTCAGACCGGGTGACGTCTATCGATACGCGGCAGAAATACGATGCTGCCCAGATCGACAAATTGGAGGGTTTGGAGGCCGTGCGCAAACGCCCGGGCATGTATATCGGCGACCCGGATGAGCGCGGATTGCACCACATGGTTTTCGAGGTGCTCGATAATTCGATCGACGAACATCTCGCCGGCTATTGTTCCAGGATCGATCTCGCCATTCACGTCGATGGCTCGGTTTCGGTGCGCGATAACGGCCGCGGCCGAAATGGAAAATGCCCGCGGTCGAGCTGGTGCTGACCAATCTGCATGCCGGCGGAAAATTTGGTCAGGGCGCTTACAAATATTCCGGCGGCCTGCACGGCGTCGGCGCGAAATGCGTTAACGCGCTGAGCGACTGGTTCAAAGTCGAAGTGACGCGCGAAGGCAAAGTTTATCACATGGCCTTCGAGCGCGGGAAAACGACCCAGAAGCTCGACGTCATCGGCGAAGTCAAAAACAAAAAGAACACCGGCACGCTCGTGACGTTTTTGCCGGACCCGACGATTTTCACCATCACGACGGAGTTCAAGTTCGAGCGGTTGGCAACGCGGTTGCGAGAGCTGACGTTTCTAAATCCCGGCCTGGAGATCACGTTGATCGACGAGCGCGGCGCGACCGGGAAGAAAGAGACGTTCTTTTACAAGCATGGCATCGAAGAGTTCGTGAAGCAGCTGGGCGAGAACAAGCAGGTGCTGCACGCAAAGCCGATCAACATTTCGCGACAACGCGACGAAGTGTTTGTCGATTGCGTATTGCAATACAACGACAGCTATAACGATCAGATTTTGCCTTTCGCTAATTCGATTCCGAATCCGGACGGCGGCACGCACCTAACAGGATTTAGAACGGCGCTGACCAAGGCGATCAATCAATACGCCCGCTCGAACTCGCTGATGAAGGAAAAGGACCCCCCGGTTTCCGGCGACGACGTGCGCGAGGGCCTGGTTTGCGTGCTCAGCATCAAACTCCCGAATCCGCGCTTCGAATCGCAGACCAAGGTGAAGCTGGTCAACACCGAGATCGATGGTGTGGTGAACTCCGTCGTTTACGAAGGGTTAATGACCTTCTTCGACCAGAACCCGCCGGTGGCGAAACGTGTTTTTGAAAAAGTCTTAACGGCCGCGCGCGCGCGGGAAGCGGCGCGGAAAGCGCGCGAAACCATCCGCAAAGGCGCGCTCACCGGCGGCGGTTTGCCCGGCAAACTCGCTGATTGCTCGGAACGCGATCCGGAGTTGACCGAGCTTTACATCGTCGAAGGTGATTCCGCCGGCGGCTCGGCCAAACAGGGGCGCGACCGGCGTTACCAGGCGATTCTGCCCATTCGCGGCAAACTCATTAACGTCGAGAAAGCGCGGATGGATCAGTTCCTAAAAAATAACGAGATCCAGGCGATGATCACCGCGATCGGCACGGGCATCGGCAAGCCGAAGGAAGATGGCAACGGCAAAGACGAAGGAAATTTCGACATCAGCAAACTGCGCTATGGCCGCATCATTATCATGACCGATGCGGACGTGGACGGTTCCCATATTCGCACCCTGCTCCTGACGTTTTTCTTCCGCCAAATGACCGAGCTGGTGCGGGCCGGCAAAATTTATATCGCGCAACCGCCGCTCTACCAGATCAAGCGCAAGAAACGTGAGGAATACGTGGACGATGACGTGCAGCTGAATAAAATCTTGATCTCGTTAGGCGCGGAAGATGTGCGTCTGAAAAATCTGGCGGACGACAAGGAAGTGACGGCGACGCAGTTGAAAGACATTCTCGAGTCGCTGGAGAAACTGGCGAAACTGAGTGAAGCGATCCGCCGGCACGGCGGCGACTTCGAGAGCTTCCTCGGCCAGCGCGAAAAGAAATCCGGCAAACTCCCGGCCTATCTGGTGAAGGTGCGCGATGGCAACGACGAGATCGTGCATTATTTCCACGACGAACGCGCGGTGCGCGAGTTTCACGAAGAAAATCTCGACCTCAATTTGTTCGATGACGACATGGGCGGCCAGGAATTGCTGCCGTTGAATGCGGCGCCGGCGGCGAAAACGAACGGCGGCGTCCGCCGCCGCGGGAAACTGATCGAGCTGCATGAATCGACCACGATTCAAAAGCTGATCGCGGAATTGGCGCGCAAAGGATTAAAGGTGGATCACTACGCCGCCAGCGACCGGCCGATTTTCGAGCTGATCGAAGGCGAAGGCGACCGGGCCACTTCGCATCCGCTTTTCTCAATCCCGGAAATTCTGCAGAAGATTTTGGAAATCGGGCGACGCGGAGTGCAGATCACGCGTTTCAAAGGCCTGGGCGAAATGAACGCCAAGGAATTGTTCGAGACGACGATGAATCCCGAGAAACGCAAGCTGCTAAAAGTCGATCTCAACGACGACAACGCGGTCGATGCCGACAAGATGTTCACCATTCTAATGGGCGATGTAGTCGAACCGCGTCGGCAGTTCATCGAGGACAACGCGCTCAACGTGCGCAATCTGGATGTCTAATTTTTTGACAGGATTAACAGGATTCTACAAGATTTTAGATGACGATTCGCACGCGCTTACCGAACAAGTCATCGGACTTGCAATGAAGGTGCATCACAGGCTCGGGCCAGGGTTTCTTGAATCAGTTTATCTAAACGCGCTTGCTTACGAGTTGCGGCGCGCCGGCCTCACGGTTGAAATTGCCCAGCATATTAAGGTCCGCTACGAAAACGTCATTGTTGGCGACTTCGTCGCTGATCTTGTTATTAGGGATTTTCTGCTTTGCGAACTTAAAGCGACGAACAGCCTGACCAAAGCCGACGAAGTTCAGCTGGTTAACTACCTGGTCGCAACGAATCGTGATTTTGGACTACTCTTCAACTTCGGCGCCTCCTCGCTGCAATTCAAACGCAAGCACCGCCTAACGATTCCTCAGCCAGAGAGGGTCGATCTGCACCATCCTGTAAAATCCTGTTAATCCTGTCCGAAAAATTCTGTGTATAATCCCAACGAAAAAATAGAGCCGATTAGTGTCGCGGACGAAGTTTCGCGCTCCTTTCTCGATTACTCGATGTCGGTCATCATTTCGCGGGCGTTGCCGGATGCGCGCGATGGATTGAAACCTTCGCAGCGGCGCATCCTCTACGCGATGCAGCAGCTTTCGCTTTATCCCGGACGCAAACCGTACAAGTGCGCGAAAATTTGCGGCGACACCAGCGGTAATTATCACCCGCACGGCGAAGCGGTCATCTACCCAACGCTCGTGCACATGGCGCAGTCGTGGGCGATGCGCGAAAGGCTGATCGAAGGCAAGGGCAACTTCGGTTCGCCTGAAGGCGATCCGCCGGCAGCGATGCGTTACACCGAGGCGCGCATGACTCATCTCGGCGCCGGTCTCATGACCGACATGGACAAGGACACGGTCGATTTCGTTCCGAACTACGACGAGCGCCTGACCGAGCCGAAGGTTTTTCCAAGCGCGTTCCCGAATTTGCTCGTCAATGGCGGCACCGGCATCGCGGTCGGGATGGCGACCAATATACCGCCACACAATCTCGGCGAAGTGATCGACGGCATTTGCGCGCAGATCGATAACCCCGATATCACTAGCGAAGGGCTGATGAAGTACGTGAAAGGCCCGGACTTTCCGACCGGCGGCGTCGTCGTCGACAGCAAAGCCGAGATCGGCGAGGCTTATAATTCAGGTCGCGGCTCGTTTCGGGTGCGGGCGCGCTGGCAGAAGGAAGAAACCGGCCGCGGCACCTATCAG
>DAIOVO010000002.1:5940-16933 GCA_036758965.1 Chthoniobacterales bacterium | reverse complement strand
TCGCGACGGGCGGCCATGTGTCGGTGGTGGGGCACATCACGCTCGAGGAGCTGATGAAGTTCGTGAAAGGGCCGGACTTCCCGACCGGCTGCGCCATTCTCGGCATGATCGGCATTCGGCAATATCTCGAAGGCGGCCGCGGCAGCATGAAAGTGCGCGGCAAAGCCGGCGTGGAAGAATTGAAGGGCGGGCGGGAGCAGATCGTTATCACGGAAATCCCTTATAACGTGAATCGCGCCACGCTGGTCGAGCGCATCGCGCAATTAGTGAACGACAAAGTTTTGTCCGATATCACTGCCATTCGCGACGAGTCGGATGAAAACACCCGCGTTGTCATCGAACTGAAACGCGACGGCAATCCGAAGGTCGTGATCAACAATCTTTACAAACACACCGCGATGGAAAGTTCCTTCGCGGTCATCATGCTGGCGATCGATCACGGGCGGCCGAAACTGCTCTCACTCAAGGAAGCGAACGCCGCTTACATCGAGCATCGACGCGAAGTGGTGCTGCGGCGCACCCGTTTCGAATTGCGCAAGGCGGAAGAACGCGCCGAGACGCTCGAAGGTTATCTCATCGCGCTGTCGAATCTCGATGAATTCATTCGCATTATTCGTGGTTCGGCCAATCGCGATGAAGCGCGGGTGAAATTGCTGGCGTTCGAATTTACCAAACGCCAGGTCGAGCAAATCGGAATCTTGATTCGCGATCCAGCGCGGCTGGTCGAAGGCCGCTACGCTTTTAGCGAACATCAGGCAAACCAGATTCTGGATTTGCGTTTGTATCAGCTAACAGGACTTGAGCGGGAAAAAATTACCGCGGAATACAAGGAGTTGCTCGAGACGATCAAGGATCTGCGCGACATTCTGGCGAAAGAGTTGCGCGTTTTCACCATAATCAAACGCGAGCTGCGCGAGATTCGCGACAAATACGCCACCCCGCGCCTCACCCAGCTCGTGCCCGACGAAGGCGAGATCAACATGGAGGATCTCATCGTCAACGAAGGTTGCATCATCAGCATCACCCACGGCGGCTTCATTAAGCGGACCGCGGTGAGCGCTTTCCGCGCCCAGCGGCGCGGCGGCAAAGGCGTCATCGGGATGACAACGCGCGACGGCGACACCCAGGAAGATGAAGGCGATTTCGTGCAGCATCTTTTCACCGCCACCACCCACGATTACCTGATGTTCTTCACCGAATCAGGGCGCTCTTACGTGGAAAAAGTTTACGAAATTCCGGAGATGGGGCGCGCCGCCAAAGGCCGCTCGATTGCGAATCTCCTCGAGTTGCGCAGCGACGAAAAAATCGCCGCGACCATTCGCGTGCAATCCCAGCGCACCGGCACCGGCGCAAACGTGATCGACAAAACGTGGGATGAAAATCTCCACATCGTTTTCGCCACCCGCAGCGGGATCGTGAAAAAATCGAACCTGTCCGACTACGCCAACGTGCGAAAGGGGGGCATCATCGCGATCCAGATCGAAGAAGACGATTGTCTGATCGACGCCAAGCGCACCGAAGGAGATAACGAGCTGGTGTTGATTACCAAGAACGGAATGAGCCTGCGTTTTCACGAGGAACAATTGCGCGACCAGGGACGCAACACGGTTGGCGTGTGGGGAATTCGCCCGCAAAAGAATGATCTCGTCGTCGCCATCGCAGTGGTGAATTCAAACGCGATGCTGCTCGTGGCCGGCGAAAACGGCATCGGCAAACGCACGCCGTTCGATGATTACCGCAAACAATCGCGCGGCGGCAAAGGCATCATCACGATGAAGACCGGCGACAAAACCGGCGACGTCGTCGGCGCACTGACGGTAACCGAAAACGACGAGCTCATGCTCATCACCACCAAAGGTCAGATGGTGCGCACGCGCGTGAACGAGATTCGCGAGACCGGACGCAACGCTATGGGCGTAAAACTGCTGACTCTGCGCGAGGGAGAAAAATTGCAGGCAATCGCGCCGGTGGTAAGCCAGGCGGCGGAAGAGACCGAGAGCGGCGACGCCGTTTGAGCCGGAACGCGGGCTTAATTGCGCAAAAAAAAAGCGCGGCCTTTCGACCGCGCTTCGTAATTTTTTCGAACCGCTCGCCCCGACTAGTAGCCGCCGCTCGAACGGGTAGTGGTCGTTTGCGTGGCCGTGGTCGGCCGCGCAACGGTTGTCTCACGCGAACTTGTTGTGCTGGTAGTAGTTGGCGTCGGATTCTCGACCGTGGTGCAGGACGAAAGACCGACAATGACAAGACTGAGCAGCCCGGTAGTAGTAAGTAGTTTTTTCATAGAATTAGATTGCTTCCCTGACAATTCGGCGCAAGTGCCGGGTGCGACTGTATTTTTTTAGAGCTTTTTACCGGCTTATCCTCAATACGCTATGAACCGCGGATTACGCGGATGGCACGGATAAAGACGAAAAAGGCACGGCCGCCCATTTCCACGAAATCAATTCTCCCTCGTATCCGCGGTTCTATTCTCCCTGGGACAGACACCGCTCATCATTCCTCCACCCGTCCGCGTCGTCGTTTCACTTCGCTGCGTCGCCGTTTCGATTCCAGAATTTGTTTTTTTAATCGCCGCGGCCGTACCGACTTCCGGCGCCGCTCCTTTTCGCGTGTCGCTTTTTCAAGCGCGCGCTTTTTTTCCGCGTCGCGCAAAATCATTTCCCGCAACCGCGCTCTCGCGATTCGCCGGTTCATTGCTTGCGAGCGCGAATCCTGCACCGTGACCACAATTCCCGTCGGCCGATGTCGCAAAGTCACGGCCGTCGAAACCTTGTTCACGTTCTGACCACCTGGGCCTCCGGAACGCGCGAAAGTTTCTTCCAGCTCGGATGCGGGCAGGGAATCGCTCATTTCCCCATCGTCCAATGAATCTGGCCGCGCGCCAATTTCTTTCATGCAGCCGCGGTCAGCAACCGCAGCTACAAGCAACGGCTTGCCTTCAGCGGCGGATTCCGTTTCGATTTCGTTCCAATGAAAATTCGCCTGCCGTTTACTGTTCTTTGGTTCGCCACTTCCGTTTGCGCGCAGGTTTCCCCCACCCCAAAACCAAGTCCTTCGCCTGCGCCGGCCGATTACAACGTTCGCTGGGCGGTAAAAATTCCGTTGCGCGACAAAGTCGAGCTTAACGCCACTCTTTATTTGCCGAAATCGAGCAGCGCGAGCCAGCGGACGCCGGTTATCTTTACCCTCACGCCTTACATTTCGGATAGCTACCACGCGCGCGCGGCTTACTTCGCTTCGCGCGGTTACATTTTTGCGCTGGTGGATGTGCGTGGGCGCGGCAATTCCGGTGGAGAATTCGAGCCTTTCGCCAATGAAGCGCGCGATGGTCACGACGTGGTGGAATGATTGGCCACCCAGTCGCTTTGCGACGGTAAGGTAACAATGTGGGGCGGTTCCTACGCCGGCTATGATCAGTGGGCCACGGCCAAGGAGTTGCCGTCGCATCTAACGACAATTGTGCCGGCGGCCGCCGCGCATCCCGGCCTGGATTTTCCATTCACTAACAACGTCGGCATGCGCTACGACGTGCAGTGGCTCACCCTCACCAGCGGCCACACCGGCCAACCAAATCTTTTTGCCGACGCGAAATTCTGGCGCGCAAAATTTCTCGATGCTTATCAACAGCACATTCCCTTTAAATCCACCGATACCTTCGTCGGCAACCCGACGCCGAACTTCCAACGCATGGTCGAGCATCCGCGAGTGGATTCTTATTACGACGCGATGGTCCCGACCGCCGAGCAATTTTCTAAAATCACGCTGCCCATTCTCACCATCACTGGCCAGTACGATGGCGACGAGCTGGGCGCTCTCACTTTTTATCGCGATCACCTCGCACATGCCACAACGGAGGCGCGCGCGAAACATTTCCTCATCATCGGCCCATGGGACCACGCCGGCACGCGCACTCCGACGGATGAATTTGGCGGCGTAAAATTTGGCAGCGCCGCCGTTATCGATCTCAACGATCTCCATCGGCGGTGGTACGACTGGACGATGAAGAACGGTGCGAAACCCGAATTCTTGAAGGAGCGTGTCGCTTACTACTTGTTAGCTTCGGGCAACGACGGCGCCAACGGCGAATGGAAATACGCCTCCGATTTCAACCAACTGATCGATAATCATCATCCGCTTTATCTTAGTGCCGGTAATGGTGGCGGCCACGGCGTTTTTGCCGCCGGCAGTTTAAACCCCGAGCCGTCCACCAAAGGCGAAGATGTTTACACTTATGATCCACTCGATCTGCGGCGGGGCGAAGAAGTCGAAAATGTCGATAATGAAAAAACCGCCGCCATCGATCAACGCCTCGCCTTAAGCATGCGCGAAGATGGTTTGATTTATCACACCGAACCGCTTCCGGCCGAAGCGACGCTGGTGGGTTGCCCCAACTTAACTCTCTGGCTTTCACTCGATACACCCGACACCGATCTCGCCGCCGCGCTCTATGAAATTTTATCTGACGGCTCCAGCATTGCTCTCTGGAGCGACGTGCGCCGTTTGCGCTATCGCGAATCCGTTCGCCAGGAAAAGTTTGTTAAACCGGGTGAAACCGTGCGCTGCGATTTCGCCCCGGGCCTGTTTGTTGCGCGCAAGCTGGCCAAGGGAAGCCGGCTGCGCCTGATCGTAAGCGCGCCCAACTCGATTTACTTCGAGAAAAATTATAACTCCGACGGCGTAGTCGCGAATGAAACCGCCAAAGACGCGCGCACCGCCACCGTGCGAATCCTGCACGATTCCGCCCATGCCAGCGTGCTCGATCTGCCGATGCTCCCCGCCCCTTGATTCCTCCCGTGCGCGAAAAACGTCTCCCCGGGGGGATCGCTCGTCGCTCGCCTGCTCTTGCTAAGCGGCGCCATTCTTTTTCTTCTCGGCGGGATCGCATTAATTGGCGCGATCGTAAGCAAAAGTTGGTCCGATGCCGCCGTTTCCGCCTCGATCTTTCTGGCCGGATTTCTTTATCTCGGGATCAGCCACATTTGCACCAGCCTGCAAACGACCGCGGAAAATGCCAAAGCGACGGCTGCGACGCTCGAAAGAATCGAACGCGCGGCCGGCACCATCATGACCGAGATGCACAACGCCGATACCGTTGCCCGACTGGCGCACGAAGCGCGCAACGAAACTAACAAGGCCTTGCAATGGATCGTCGATAAATGGGATGACGAATCGCTCGTAACCGAGCAAAACCTCGAGCCCTGAACGAGCTAACAATTCGTAGCGACGGAAACGTTGCCTGAAATCTTCTGCCGATGGCCGGACTCGAACCGGCACGGGCGGTTAAATGCCCAACGGATTTTAAGTCCGTTGCGTCTGCCATTTCGCCACATCGGCGCGCAGCGGCAGCTTACCCGTTCACTTTCACCGGCCAAACTTTTTTATCGCAACCAGGTGACTGATAACCTGCAACCGACTCGCAATTTAGCTGCTACGTAACCTAAGCGGAGCGAACCTCCTCAATCGAAGATCGCGCTGATCTCCACGACTTCGTGGGTTGTTATTTTGGTTGCTCCGGACGCCTCTCGCAGAGAGGCGGCTACAGCGGCAACCGCCACGAACGAAGAGAGCCCTGAGAGGCGGAAGTTCAGGAGGCGGAAGTCGGGGCGGGACTTTGTTCTTTTGGCGGACGCGGTGGAAGGGAGGGAAGTGCGATTCATTTTTGATGAAACGACGATTGTTTGCGCTGGCGACCCTGATCTTTTGCGGCGTTTGCGCTGCCTGGGCCGATGAGAATGTCGCGAAAATCCAGGAGCGGTTAAGGGCGGATGGATTTTATAATGGCAAGGGCACCGGAAGTTACGATAGCGAAACAGCCGCGGCGGTGACGCGGTTTCAGATCCGCAACGGTCTCGCCATTACGGGTAAACTGGACGATGCGACGGCGAAGGCCCTGGGCGTCGCGCCCGCGGCTGGAACAGCGGAGCCGCGGGTTCTGCCCGGCACATGGCGTCGCCTGCGCAACGGTGACCTGCAGTTTGTGCCCAAGGAGGAAGGGAAATCAGCGCGGCCGGCGGTGGCTTCATCGCCCGGGTCGCCGTCTCCTGCGATCAGCGACGCAAATGCCGCGGTCATCCCCCAGGCGAACGATACTTCGTCCAAACCGGAGACGGAGCGGCTGCGGGATTACATCGCAGCGTTCGTCCTCGCGGGGGTCGATCCGCACATCGGTTCGGAGCTGGAGTTCTTCGCCAGCCACGTGAACTACTTCGGGGAAGCGAACGTCTCACGAGACCGGATCCGGCGCGATCTCATCCGATATGATCGCGCGTGGCCGGACCGGCGTTTCTGGCTCGACGGCGAAATCCAGGTAGAACAAGCGGCCGGGAACGCGATCAAGGTCGTCTTTCCGCTTCGCTATGAATTACGGAGCGGGAGCAAGCGCGCCGCCGGCAAAGTATCAAAGAGCCTGACGCTATTCAGAGGCAGGAACAATGAGCTGGAGATCATCGCGGTCGACGAAAGGAAAGCGTAGGGAGGATGGGCGTAAGGGAGATGAAAGGCTGAAACGCAGAGAAATCGGGATCGCGAATGCCGGTTGGTCTTTGGGAAGGACGAGCGCTGTCTCGTCCGGGGCCGGCACAGCGGCCAGCCCCCAGGCGGAAGAATGTCGCCGCCTGCGGAATGATTTGCGAGGGTTGCCAAGCGCCGTTAGAAGATTTTTGCCATGACGACGGCGAACAAAATTACGCTCGTTCGTATCGGGATGATTCCCGCTTTCGTTCTGATGGCGATCTACTACGGGCAAAGCATTCAGCGCGGCCAGCCGCTGGAATGGCAACGATTTGCCGCCATCATTATTTTCCTTCTCGCTTCTGTTAGCGACGGCCTCGATGGCTACGTCGCGCGCCGCTATAACCAGCGCAGCTCGCTCGGCGTGGTGCTCGATCCGATTGCCGACAAAGGGTTGCTTCTCGCCGGCATTATCACGCTTAGCATCAGCAACTGGAGCCAGGTCGAGCCTGATTATGGACATTTCCCGGCCTGGTTTCCGGTGCTGGTCATTTCGCGCGATGCGGTGATTCTTGTCGGCACCGCCGTGCTTTATTTTTTAATCGGACCGAGCATTAAGGTGCGGCCGAGCTGGACGGGCAAGGTGGCGACGGTTTTGCAGATGGCCGCCATTGCCTGGGTGATGTTGCAATTGCGCTGGCTGCCGTTGCTCTGGGTCGTGATCGCGGCCGGGTTTTTCACTCTCGTCTCTGGAATTATTTATGTGCTCGCAGGCGTGCGCCAATTGCAGGCCGCCGGCCACGCCGAAGCTGGCTCCAGTCCGCGCTGATTTTTTTATCGATGAACAATGTCGCCATCGTCGGGCGGCCGAATGTCGGCAAGTCGGCCCTCTTTAATCGTCTCGCGAAAAAACGGATCGCGATTGTGCACGATCAACCGGGAATTACGCGCGATCGAATTTCGGCCGAATGTGAGGCGGAAGGGAAAAAATTCCGTCTCTGGGACACGGGCGGAATTGTTGGCACCGGCGAAACGCAACTAACCGACGACGTGCGGGCCGCCGCCGATCGGGCGATGGAAGAGAGCGCGCTCATCCTCTTCGTTGTCGATGCCAAGGATGGATTAAATCCGATGGATCGCGAACTGGGGCGCCTACTTCATCGCTCGCGCAAACCCGTTCTACTTCTTGTTAACAAGATTGACGATCCCAAACATGAGGACCGAAATATCGAGTTCGCCGAACTTGGCTTCCCGAATTCTTTCTCAATCAGCGCGGCGCATGGCCGCGGCATGGCGGAATTGAATCACGCGATCGCGAAGTCGCTGCCAAATACCCCTCAACCTCTCGACCATTCAACCTTTCAACCTCTTCGCATCGCCATCGTCGGTCGTCCAAACGCCGGTAAATCTTCGCTGGTGAATGCGCTTCTGCGCGATCACCGCGCGATCGTGAGTGAAATCCCGGGCACCACTCGCGACGCCGTCGATATCGAATTTGAGCGCGCGGGAAATCATTACGTTTTGATCGATACCGCCGGCATCCGCGCACGCAGCAAGCATTCCAGTTCGGTGGAAGTTTTTTCCGTGATGCGAGCGGAGAAAACAATCGAGCGCGCAGACATTTGTGCGCTGGTGGTCGATGCGGTCGAAGGCGTGAGAGCGCAGGACCGAAGCGTGGCCGGTTCCATTCAGAAGGCACGCCGGCCCTGCATCGTTGTGCTCAACAAATGGGATTTGCTCTCGGAAAAATCGCGCGCGCGTCAGTCCGTCATCCCGAGCGCAGCCGAGGGATCTGGAAGTCGCCGTAAAGGTTTCCCCACGGGATCCCTCGACTCCGCTCGGGAAAACCGGGTGAAGATGCAATCTCTGATCGAGACTGCGCGCGCCGAATTATTTTTTCTCCCCTACGCGCCGGTGCTCGTTGCCAGCGCGCTCACCGGCGAATACGGCGACCGCATTTTTAAACTAATTGAAAAGATTCGCCGGGACGCGCGGGTGCATGTGGGGACCGGCAAACTGAATCGAGTTCTGAGAGCCGCCTTCGACTCTAATCCACCGCAGATGGTACGCGGCAAACGCCTGAAACTTTTTTATGCAACGCAGACGCCCGATGAAAATCGAGCGCTGGTGGGCCCGGAATTTATTTTGTTCGTTAACTCACCGAGCCTGATCACCGAACCGTTCGCGCGTTTTTTGGAAGGAAAAATTCGCGAGATCGAATCGTACACCGGTTTGCCGATCAAACTGACATTGCGCGCGCGAAGCGAAACTACCGGTCATTCCGAGCGAAGTCGAAGAATCCCGCGGAAGTTACCTTAGATCTTTCGCGGCGGGATCCCTCGGCTTCGCTCGGGATGACGAATTCATTTGATCGAACATTCCGCATCCTTTTCTGTCATAGGAAGCTCAATGAGATCGACGCAGGAAATTTCACAAAAAGTGCAGGAACTCGGCCAATGGATCGCGCCCCTGCGAGAGCAAGTTGGGCATGTGGTTATCGGCCAGAAATATCTGGTCGATCGCCTGCTGCTTGGATTGCTCGCGAACGGCCACGTGCTGCTGGAAGGCGTGCCAGGCCTGGCCAAGACGCTCACCGTCAAAACTATGGCCGCGGCCATTCAGACCGGTTTTCAACGCCTGCAATTCACGCCCGATTTGTTGCCGGCAGATTTGATCGGCACGCTCATTTACAATCCGCGCGACGGCGAATTCACGACCAAGTTCGGCCCGATTTTTTCCAATTTAATTCTGGCCGACGAAATCAACCGCGCGCCGGCCAAAGTGCAAAGCGCGCTTTTGGAAGCGATGCAGGAGCGGCAGGTCACGATTGGCGACAAGACTTATCCGTTGCCCGATCCGTTTCTGGTTTTGGCGACAGAAAATCCGCTCGAGCAGGAAGGAACGTATCAACTGCCGGAAGCGCAGCTGGATCGTTTTATGTTCAAGTTGAACATCGGTTACCCAGCGAAAGAAGAGGAGCGCCGCATTCTGGATTTGATGGCAACGTCCGCGCCGAACCTGTCGGTCTCGGCGGTGGTCGACCCGGCGCAGATTATTGCCGCGCGCGAAATCGTGAACGGCATTTACATCGATGATCGGGTGAAAGACTACATCGTGGATATCGTTTGGGCGACGCGCGAACCGGCGACTTACAATTTAAAATTAGAAGGCCTCGTTCGCTATGGCGCGTCACCGCGAGCGACGATTTATCTCGCGCTGGCCGCGCGCGCGCACGCCTTCCTGAACGGACGCGGCTACGTCACGCCGCAGGACATCAAGAGCATCGGCCCCGATGTTTTGCGCCATCGAATTATCGTTAGCTACGAAGCGGAAGCGGAATCGATTTCCAGCGAAACGATTGTGGAGCGAATTTTTGCTGGTCTGCCGGTGCCGTGATTTTGCGGATGTGGATGGTGATCGGTGATTAGTTAATGGTCATGGGTGAGGCTAACGAGACACAGTCCTGGCTCGATGATGCGCTCGACGACGGTTACTGGACGCAGCCAATTTTCGACGAATTAAATGACCATTATTCAGAAGATCGGCGGCATGCTCTCGCGCAAGATCGATCGTGCCGACGATTTTTGTAAGCACGGGCCGGGAATGGATTATCGAACAATCGTACCGGAAGACGACGACTTTCCATTCACGGATCACTGACCACTCTTCACAAGTGAATACAACCGAGCAGATCCTTTCCAAAATCCGGACCCTCGAGATCAAAACCCGCGCGCTCGTTCAGACAACCTTCGCCGGCGATTACCACAGCGTTTTCAAAGGTCGCGGAATGAATTTCGAGGAGGTACGCGAATATCAGCCAGGCGACGAGATTCGCGCGATCGATTGGAATGTGACCGCGCGACTCGGCGCGCCTTTTGTGAAAAAATTTACCGAAGAGCGCGAGTTGACGGTGATGCTGATTGTGGACGTAAGCGCGTCGGGAAACTTCGGCAGCACTTCGCAATCGAAACGCGAGCTGGCGGCGGAAGTCGCCTGCCTGCTCGCGTTCAGCGCGATCCGCAATAACGACAAAGTGGGTTTGCTTCTTTTCAGCGATCGGCTGGAGCTTTTTATTCCGCCCAAGAAAGGGCGCTCGCACACGCTGCGGATCATTCGCGAGATTTTATTTTTCGTGCCGGCCGGTCGCGGAACGAATCCGGCGGCAGCGTTGGAACATTTGAACAAGATCGTGACGCGGCGTGCAGTGGTCTTTTTGATCTCCGATTTTCAGGCGCCGGATTTTTCGCGCGAGCTGGCGGTGACCAGCCGGCGACATGATTTGATTGCGATTCGGATTCAGGATGAACGCGAAAGCGCACTGCCAAATATCGGAATCATTACTTTGGAGGACGCGGAGAGCGGCGAACAAATCGAGATCAACACGGCGGATCGCAACGTGCGCGGCCGATTCCACGCCCTGGCGCAGGGCGAGCAAAGCGAAATGACGCGGGTGCTGCGGCGAAATAAAATCGATGCGATCGATTTGCAAACGGGCGACGATTATCTGCCGGCGCTCCGGGCTTTTTTCAAACAGCGCGAACGG
>DAIOVO010000002.1:0-5930 GCA_036758965.1 Chthoniobacterales bacterium | reverse complement strand
TACGCACGTTTTTCCGCAATCGGGAGCGGCGCCTGATGGTGCGATGAGAGTTCCGCTGCTCGCCTACCAACCCCACGAAATTGCGCCCCCGGTGCAATATTCGCTCCTGCCGCCCTGGGCAATTTTTCTCGCGGCGGCGATCGCACTGCTGATTCTAGGACTTCTCATTTGGTTGATCAGCAAAAAATTTCAGAAGCAACTGCCGCCACTTTCCGCGCGGGAGCGCGCGCTGGCTGCCTTGCGCGCGAGCGAAGGCGAGATCGAGTCCATTTCGCCGTATCAATTCAGCATTCGCGTCTCGGATATTTTGCGCCGCTATGTTTTGGAACAATTCAGCCTGCCGATGACGCGGCAAACTTCGGTGGAATTTTTGAGCGCCATTACCGCGCAAAAAAAATTCACGGACGCCGAAAAAGAATTGCTGCGAGATTTTTTGGACCGCTGCGATCTGATCAAATTCGCGCGCTACCAAGCGACGGCGGATGATAGCCGGCAGCTGCTGGAGGAAGCGGGGCGATTTGTGGAAGGAGGTGCGCTTGTTACCCCCTGATTGGTTGCACGGACAATCACTTACCTTCGCGCGCCCGTGGCTGCTTTGTCTGCTGGCACTCATTCCATTGCTGGCGTTTTTGCGCGGGAAATTCGGCCCGCGGGCAGCGATCATTTTTTCGGCTACTTCGCCTTTCCGCGCCATTGGAAAAAGCAGCGTTAGCCGTGCCGGCAAAATTCTGCGGGCGCTAGTCTGGGTATCGTTAGCTCTTTTCATCCTTGCCATCTCACGGCCGCGGCTCGGCAAATCGCTCACCCAGGTGGAAGCGAGCGGGATTGACATCATGCTGGTGCTCGATGTCTCCGGCTCGATGCTGACGAAAGATTTTACCATTGGCGGGCAGGACGCGACACGTCTCGACGCGGTGCGCGAAGTGACGCGGAAGTTTATTGAAGCGCGCCCGAACGATCGCATCGGCATGATCGCTTTCGGCACTCAGCCCTACATCGTGAGCCCGATGACGCTCGATCATGATTGGCTGCTGCAAAATCTCGACCGGGTGCGGATTGGTTTGGTGGAAGAAAATACCGCCATCGGTTCGGCGATGGCGGCGGCGGGAAATCGGTTGAACGACAAGAAATCGAAAAGTCGCGCGATGGTGCTGCTGACCGATGGCGACAATAACGCCGGAAAAATTCCGCCCAACACGGCGGCGGAAGCATTGAAAGCGTTGCGGATAAAATTTTACGCGATCGGGATTGGGACCAATGGTGTCGCGCTCGTGCCAGCGCCGGGTCCTGGCGGGCACGCCCTGACCGATGTGGAAGGAAACATCGAATACATTCGCGCCAACGTGCATTTTAATGAGGCTGGTTTGCGGGAAGTCGCCCAGATCGCCGATGGCAGGTTCTATCGCGCGACCGACACGAATTCGCTGGAAGCGATTTACGAAGACATCGACAAGCTGGAAAAGACGACGCTGAACGCGAAGAAATTTCAGCAATACCGCGATCTTTTTCCGGCCTGCATCATCGCCGCTGGCGCGCTGCTGTGCGGTCAGATTTTACTCGGGCAAACCATTTGGAAACGATTGCCGTGATGAGTTTTGGGGCGCCGCATTGGTTTTGGGCATTGGCCGTTTTGCCGGTTCTGGCGCTGCTTTATTTTCGCGCGGAAAAACGGAGCGCGGCGAAATTAGAAAAATTTATTTCCGCGCGCTTGCTGCCGGAATTGGCTGGGAACGTGGACCGCGTCCGCCGGACGCTGCGATTTTTCTGCGTCTTGTTAGCGCTGGGACTGGCAATAGTGGCGCTGGCCAAACCGCGCTGGGGTTACGTGTATGAAGAAGTGAGACGACGCGGTCTCGATCTGCTCCTGGCGGTCGATACTTCGCGCAGCATGCTCTCGAATGACGTGAGCCCGAACCGATTGGAACGGGTGAAACTCGCGACCCAGGATTTGATCAACAGTCTCGAAGGCGACCGGGTTGGCTTGATCGCGTTTGCCGGGCGCGCGTTTTTGCAAGCGCCCTTGACGATCGATTACGACGCGGTGGTGGAATCGATCAACGATCTCGATACCAAAACGATTCCGGAGGGCGGCACTAACATCAGCGAAGCGATTGCGCTGGCGACGCAGACGTTTGGCAAAACCGCGACGGGAAATCGCGCGCTGGTCATTTTCACCGATGGCGAAGAGCTGAGCGGCGACGCGATGGACGCAGCCAGAAAAGCGGCGGACGACGGGATACGCATTTTCACGATTGGAGTGGGAACACTGCAGGGATCGCTGATTCCGATTCAATTGGAGAACGGGGCGGAGTTTGTGAAGGACGCAAAGGGACAGGTGGTGAAATCGCATTTGGATGAAAAACGATTGCGCGAAATCGCGACCGCCACGCAAGGAATTTATCTTCACCTGGAAAATGGGCCGCAGACAATGCGGCAATTAATCAGTGATGGTTTGAGCAAAATGAAAGCGGCCGAATTCGACGCGCGCCCCTCGCGGCGACCGATCGAGCGCTATCAGTGGCCGCTCGGGGCGGCGATCGTGGCGCTGATTGCTTCGCTGTTTATCAACGATCGGAAACGGACGCGCGCGCCGATTCGAGGGAAAACAAAAAGCGGCGCGCTAGTGGCGGCGTCGCTCTTGCTTTTGGCGAGCGGAAGTTTCGGCGCGGATGGACTCGATTTATACAACCAGGGAAAATACGAAGACGCTTACGCGCAGTTTCAAAACGATATTCAGCATAACTACAATCCGGCGGACATAGCCAAGATGCAGTTCGATGCCGGGACGGCGGCCTACAAACTGAAACAATACGAGAAAGCGCTGGAGGCGTTCAGCCAATCGCTGGCGAACCCGAATGCGCGGATGCAGGAAAACAGCCACTACAATCTGGGCAAGACGCTGGAGGAAAAGGCGGATCTCGCCCCGAGCAAGGAGAGCGCGATCCAGGAGTTGGAAAACGCCGCCCAACATTATGAAGGCGCGCTGAAATTAAATCCGAAAAATGAGGCGGCTGCGGCCGGGTTGCGTGACGTGCGTGAAAAGATCGCGCGGTTGAAACAAAAACCGCCGCCTACGCCCACCCCGCCGCCGCAGCAAAATCAGCAGGACAAGAAAAAGCAGGACGATCAGCAGAACCAAGATGGGCAGGGACAGAGCGACCAGCAAAAAAAGGACAACCAGAAATCACCGCAAGATCAGAACCAGCAGAAACAGCAAAACTCGAACGGCGGCAAAAGCGATCAACAGCAACAGAAGCAAAATTCGCAATCTGACGGCTCGGACAAACAACAGGAGCAGAAAAATTCTAACAAGGACAAGAATAAGTCACCCTCGCCTTCGCCCTCGGCGTCGAGTTCCCCAACGCCCTCCCCTGCTCCGACGCCTTCGCCCTCGGCCAGTGCGGGGAAATCGCCATCGCCCTCGCCTTCCGCGAGTCCCTCACAGTCACCAACACCAACGCCAGGTGGTGACCAGCAAAAAAATGAGAACCGGGGGAAAGGTGAATCGCCCACGCCGGGAACGAATTCTCCCACACCCGCGAACAATGGCTCGCCGGGAAACCAGAATGGGAAACCTTCGCCCGCACCGAGCGGCTCTCCGTCGAAGCCCCTTTCAGGCGAGTTGAAGGCCGCGAACCAGCAGAACCAAAAGGAACGCGAAGCGGCAGTTGCGGATGCCGAAGCGGAAAAACGGGGCGAGTTGAGTCCGAAACAAGCAGAGGCTTTGTTGCGCTCGATGAAGGATGAGGAAGCGCATGTGCAACTGGATGAACACCGGCCGGTGCATCCTGTCTATAACGATTGGTAATTGGATCGATTTAGCGAATGATGAGACGCCGCATTTTATTTTTGTTCTGGTTATTGTTAGCCGCAATTTCCAGCGCGCGGGCGGCGTCGCCCAGCATCACGGCCGCGCTAACGAGTTCTGAGACAACCCTGGGCGCGCCGGTGCAGTTGGAAGTAAAAATCAAAGGCGCCACCGACGCCGGTCCGCCTCAGGATATCAATGTCGATGGTTTGGAAATTCATCTGACCAATCAGGAGCGTTCTTATCAAATGCGGAATTTTTCCGTCCAATCCGAGCTGACCTTTGCCTACACCATTTTGGCGACTAAAACCGGCACTTTCAAAATTCCGCCGCAATCAATTCGCGTCGGAAACAGCGATCTAACGACGCCTGAGCTCACTTTGCAGGTGGCGGATTCTGGCAATCGCTCAGCCGCGCCTGCGCCGGGCAACCCATCCAGCTCCAGCCCGACAGCGACGGCGAATAATCAGCTCTGGTTTGCCGAGCTGGTGGTCCCGAAAAATGAAGCCTACCTGGGCGAAATCATTCCGGTGGTTGTTCGCATCGGCGTTAACGCCCGCACGCCGCTCAAGGGAATGGAATCGCCAAATCTCAAAGCGCAGGGATTCACAATGCAAAAATTGGGCGACGGGAATCAAAATGTCGAAACGATCGGCGGCCGCCCCTATAACGTTTATTCGTTTAAAACCGCCATCGCTGCGACCCGGCCGGGGAAGCTCGAGTTCGGTCCGGTCGAAACAAAAGCGGTCGTGCTTGTTCCGCGGCAACGCTCGAGCAGCCGGCGTTCGCCGTTCGATCCCTTTGGCGACAATGATCCGTTTTCCGACCCGTTTTTTCGCGATCCTTTTGGCGCTTTCGTTGAGCAAAAGGAAATTGCGATCAAAAGCCAACCCGTGCCGCTCGAGATCAAGCCGTTGCCTCCGGGCGCGCCGCCGACCTTTGCCGGTGCGGTCGGAAAATTCAGCATGACGGCGGAAGCGAATCCGAAACGCGTGCAGACGGGCGACCCGATCACGATCAAAACGAACATTGCCGGGCACGGAAATTTTGATCGGGTATCGGCGCCAGCGTTGAGCGACGCCAACGGCTGGCACACCTATCCGCCCTCGGCCAATTTCAATCGCGACGATGATGTGGGAATGAGCGGCACGAAAACTTTTGAAGAAGTGATTTCGCCGAATGAGAAAAAAGTGAGTGTGCCTCCGTTGTTGTTCACCTATTTCGATCCGTCGAAACAAACTTACGTCACGCTCAAGAGCGAAGCGGTGCCGATAACGGTCGAAGGTGTTGCAGTAGCGCAGACTGCGCCGGCCCCGGCCGCCGCGCCGAGCGCAACGCCGGAACCGAAGCCGCAGGATATTTTGCACCAAATCACGGAGCGCGGCGCGATCGCCCGCAGCTTCGCGCCAATTTATGTGCGCAAGGAATTTTGGCTGGCGCAAATCATTCCGGCATTGCTCGCGCTCGGCATTGCGGCGGGGAAAGCGAGCGCGCGGCGACGAGCGAACAAGGAGGGTCTGCAGAAGGCGCAGTGGGAACGGGAGGCAGAAGAATTGTTGCGCAAGCTTCGGCGCGATGAAACGCCGCAGTATTTTGCGGATGCCTCACGGGTGGTGCAACTCAAGACGGCGCTGAAACAAAATGTCGAACCCGCAACGGTGAGCGCGGATTCTGCGGCGCGCGCGTTTGCTCTCGGGCCGCAGGAAACCGCGAACATGCAGCGGCTTTTCGCAAGCAGCGATGAGTTTCGCTACAGCGGATCGGCCAACGGCGGCGGCAGCGCAATCTCTGCTGAAACACGCCGCGAAACGCAAACATTTCTGGAGAGCCTGTGAAAACGATCACTTTTTTCGCGCTGGCGTTTTTACTTGCGCAACAATTCGCAGCCGGGGCGGAAGATAATTTCGCCAAAGCCAACGCGGAATTCGCGGCCGGCAATTTTAAATACGCGATTAACGATTACCAGACGGCAGTCGATTCTGGAGATTGGAGCCCGAATCTGTTTTACGATCTCGGCAACGCGCACTATCGCGATGCCGATCCGGGCCGGGCGATTTTGAATTACGAGCGCGCGCTGGCTTTGAAACCGCAACATCCGGAAGCGGCGGCGAATTTGCAGATG
>DAIOVO010000001.1:119670-123730 GCA_036758965.1 Chthoniobacterales bacterium | reverse complement strand
CGCCAGCACAATCTCAAGAATCTCAATGTTGAGATTCCACGTGAGAAACTGGTGGTCATCACCGGCCAGAGCGGCTCGGGAAAGTCGTCTCTCGCCTTCGATACCCTTTATGCCGAGGGGCAACGCCGCTACGTCGAGAGCTTGTCGGCCTACGCCCGGCAATTCCTCGATCAAATGGAAAAGCCGGACGTCGATTTCATCGAAGGCTTATCCCCGGCGATTGCAATCGAGCAGCGCGGCGCGGGGGCGAACCCTCGTTCGACCATCGCCACCACCACGGAAATTTACGATTACCTGCGCGTCCTTTTTTCCGCCGTCGGCCAGCCGCATGACCCCGCTACCGGTGAGCCGCTGGTGCGCCAGACGCCGCAGCAAATTGTCGATCAAATCCTGCGTTATCCTCCAGAGACAAAGATCATTTTGCTCGCGCCGCTGGTCGAAAGTGAGCGCGGCGAATTTCGCGATGTGATCGAAAAATTGCGGCGCGAAGGTTTCGTGCGCGCGCGCATTGATGGCGAAATTCGCGAGCTAACGGGGCCGGAACCAATTCGGCTCAGCAAAACAAACAAGCACACGATCGAGGCGGTGGTGGACCGGCTGGTGATCCGCGAGGGCGTGCGCGCGCGCCTGGCGGATTCAGTCGATACCGCGCTGAAGTGGGGCGCAAACAAATTGATGACGCTGCGAAATGAAAGTGCCGCGAGTTGGAAGCTGGAGCGTTTTTCAACCGATTACGCCACCAGCGACAGCAACTTTTCCCTCGCCGAGCTGACGCCGAAACATTTTTCCTTTAACAGCCATTTCGGCGCCTGCCCGGCTTGTCACGGCCTCGGCACGCAGATGGTGCTGGATCCCGAGCGCATGGTTTCCGCGCCGGAAAAATCGATCGCCGAAGGCGCGATTACGCCGTGGCGGCGCGGCCCGAAACGGATGCAGGCCTATTACCGCAAACTTGAAGGCGCGCTGGTGAAACATTTTCGCGTGAGCGAGGCGATGCCGTTTGCGGAATTGCCTAACGATTTCAAGAAAGCGCTTTATTTTGGGACAGGCGACACGCCCATTCAGCTGAATTTCGGCGTCAACGGCAAGAGCGAGAAAATCGCCAAACCGTTCGAGGGTCTGGTGCCGCAGATGCAGCGGCTGTATGACGAAACGGAAAGCGAATTCACTCGCAACCGCATTCGTTCCTTCATGTCGCGCGAGCCGTGCAAAGTCTGTCACGGCGCGCGGCTGCGCCCGGAAATTCTGGCGGTGACAATCAAGTCCGTCATCCCGAGCGAAGCCGAGGGATCCCGTCGCGAAAGCTTAAAGGAAACGCTACGGGATTCCTCAACTCCGCTGCGCTCCGCTCGGGATGACGGGCGAGAATTGAATATTCACCAATTCACCGCCCTGACGGTGGAAGCGGCGGCGCAATTTGTTTCGCAAATCGTATTGAAGCCGCAGCAGAAAGAAATTGTGACCGACGTCGTGCGCGAGATTGAATCGCGCCTGCGCTTCTTACTCGAAGTCGGTCTCGGCTATCTCACGCTCGATCGCGAGAGCGGCACGCTCAGCGGTGGCGAAGCGCAGCGGATTCGTCTCGCAACCCAAATCGGTTCCGGGCTTGCCGGCGTGCTCTACGTTTTGGACGAGCCGAGTATCGGCCTGCATCAACGCGATAACGCGCGCTTGCTGGGCACCCTAGAGCGCCTGCGCGATTTGGGTAATTCCGTCATCGTCGTCGAGCACGACGAGGAAACGATTCGCAGCGCGGATCACATTATCGATCTGGGGCCCGGCGCCGGCCCACGTGGCGGCGAAATCGTGGCACAGGGAACACTCGAAGAAATCCTGCACGCAAAAAATTCGCCGACCGCCGATTACCTTTCCGGCCGGGCGAAAATCGCGATCCCCAGGCAGCGCGTCGCCCCAAAATTCATCAACCCTCAACCATCAACCATCAACCATTCCTCCGACGGCTGGCTAACGATTCTTGGAGCGAGCGAAAACAATCTCAAAAACATCACGGCCGCATTTCCGCTCGGCTGTTTTACCTGCCTGACCGGCGTTTCCGGCAGCGGCAAATCGACTTTGATCGATGACATTTTACGACGCGCGTTATTCCGGCATTTCTATAACTCGAAAGAAAAGCCAGGCGCTCACCGCGAGCTGCACGGGGTCGAGCAAATCGACAAGGCGATCGTGATCGACCAAAGCGCGATTGGCCGCACCCCGCGCTCAAATCCGATTACTTACACCGGCGCTTTTACGCCGATTCGCGAGCTCTTCGCGCAACTGCCGGCGGCGCGCGTGCGCGGCTACGATGCGGGCCGTTTTAGCTTCAATGTCAAAGGCGGGCGCTGCGAAAATTGCGAGGGCGGCGGCCTGATTAAAATCGAGATGCATTTTTTGCCCGATGTCTATGTCGAGTGCGAAATTTGCCACGGCCGGCGCTACAATCGCGAAACGCTCGAGATTACCTACAAGGGAAAAAATATCGCGGACGGGCTCGATATGACAGTGGACGAAGCGGCGCGATTTTTTCGCAATGTGCCGACGGTTTCCGACAAATTGAATGCGCTCCTCGATGTCGGCCTCGGCTATCTGCGGCTGGGGCAGGCGGCCACAACTTTGAGCGGCGGCGAGGCGCAACGGGTCAAACTTGCAACCGAATTGGCGAAACGCGCGACCGGCCGCACCTTTTACATTCTCGATGAACCAACTACCGGCCTGCATTTTGCCGACATCGAAAACTTGCTGCGCGTGCTGATGAAATTGCGCGATGCCGGAAACACGCTGGTAGTGATCGAGCACAATCTCGAAATGATAAAATGCGCCGACTGGGTGATCGACCTGGGCCCGGAAGGCGGCGCGGATGGCGGCAAAATCATCGGCGCGGGCACGCCGGAAAATATCGCGCAGTTGCCGGAAAGTTATACCGGGAAATTTCTGCGGCGATTATTGAAGTGAGAGCGATCTATTTCTCGTTAGGCTTGATTGTTCTCCTGTCCCTTCCGGCGCAGGCAGAGCTGGCGAAAGAAATGGCGGAGGCAGCGCGGGCAATTGATGATGGCGTGCCGGAAGTTGCAGTGGCGCGATTAAAAAAAATCGTCCCGCACGCAACCGGCAAAGAGGAAGAGGAAGCGAAAGAGAGACTGGCCGAGGCGTTGGTGGCAGCCGGGCAACCGGAGGAAGCGCTCCGCCTCCTGGCTGAACCCAAGCTGAGTGCGGCGGCGAAGTTTCTGCGCGCGCAAGCTCTGGCGGATTCCGGAAGTTTCGAGGCGGCGCTGGCAGTTTACCGCGACGTGGCGCGCGACACGCACGATCCTTATCAATTGGCGGCGAGTTTTGGCGCCGCGGAGATGCTCCGTACGCTTGGACAGACGGAGGAAGCAATTCGTGAATACCGAAAGCTCGAGAACGATTCTCGCTTCGGCGTTTCGGCCCGGTTGCGACAGGCCGAATTATTCATCATCAAACGAGATGGCGGCGCGGCGAAGCGGTTGCTCGATTCGGTCCAGCCGAAAGAAACGGCAGACAAACGCGAGAAACGTTTTCTACGGGCGCGATTGGATTTGCTCAACCGCAAGCCAGCAGAAGCAGCCGGCTCGCTCGAGTCGATCGCGAAAAAGACCGAGGGCGAATCGCACGAGACGGTGGTGGCGGCGCTTTTTGCCCTGGCTGATGCGCATCTGCAATTGAATACCCCGGAGGCGGGTGATGATTACCTGGAAGATTTTATCGACCGGCACCCGAGCGACCCCGATCTGCCGCGAATTTTTGAAAAATTAGACCAGCTTTATCGCGCGGAACGGCGATTGCCGCGCACGGAGCTGGAAAAATGGGCGCGCGACCCGACCCAACCTCGCGACGGTCTTGCGCGCTGGTATCTGGCGCAGGCCGAACTGCGGGGCGGCCGACGTGACACTGCCTTGGAACAATTTGAGCAAATTCGTAAAGCGACCAATCCCGCGCTCGCACCCGCGCTTTTGCAGTACGCCCGGCTGGAGCTGGAAAGCGGGCGCGCGGATCTCGCGCAGCAAATTCTCGAGGACGCGAGCCGCGGCCGGCCCTCGGC
>DAIOVO010000001.1:99168-119654 GCA_036758965.1 Chthoniobacterales bacterium | reverse complement strand
GTGCAGCACCGAATCGATTTCATGGCGGCGCGCGCCGCCCATGCACGCGGCGAGTTTCAGGATGCCGGCAAACGTTTTGAGAATATCGCGAAAATCGCCCCGGCACTCACGAAGCCGGCGCTGCTTAATGCTTCTTTCGGTTGGCTTCGCGCCGGTGAAACCGAGCGCCTGGCCGCAGATACGAAGGCGCTCTCGCAAACCGGCGCAGGTAGCGCAGTCGCTGAAGTCTCGTTAGAAAAAAGCCTGGCGGCGGCCAAAGCGAACGATCCGCAAGCAAGCGCACTGCTGCGAGATTTCTTGCGACGCTTTCCGAATGCTGCCCGCGCCGCCGAGGCGCATCTCGCCTTGGCGGAAATCGATTACCACGCCGCCCCGCCCAAACTAGAGGAAGCCGGGCAAGAACTATCCGCCACCCGAAATTCACATCCGAGCGAGGAAATAAACGAGCGTGCAGATTATCTGGGCGTCTGGCTGGCCGACACGCGCGCCGGAGACGGCGACCCAGTGATTACGGCGGCAAACGATTTTTTAGAAAAGCACCCGGCCTCATCGTTCGCGCCGGAAGTGCGAATGAAACTGGCGGAGACCTATTTTCGCCGTCAGGATTTTGCCAACGCCCAGACACGGTTCGAATTACTGGCACGCCAGGCGCCAGATTCGCCTCTGATCGAAAAAGCGCTCTTTCTGGCGGCGCAATCCGCGACTTCCAGCATGGCCGCCAACGCACTCAATCACGCGCTCGAATTACTGGCGCAGGTGGTGAAAATGAACGGCGATTTGCGCTGGGCAGCGCGTAATGAGCAGGCGTTGATCGAGCGGCGGCTCGGGAAATTAGCCGAGGCACAGTTGCTTTACGACGAGGTGCTGAAGAGCGACGCCCGCGGCGCGGATAAACGCGAAGCGCTCTGTGGCAAAGCGGATATTTTTCTGGAGGAGGCGGGCCCGGATAATTTGCAGCACGCGGTCGCGCTTTACGATCAGCTCGCTACCGAGGCGGCCAACCAGCCACATTGGCGGAACCAGGCGCTATTTAAAAAAGGCGTCTGCTTGGAAAAGAACGCGGACGCCGATGGTGCGCTTTCCACTTTTTATCAGGTGCTCGATTTCAATCCGCAGCCAGACAAGGCGCCGGAATTTTTTTGGTATTACAAAGCCGGTTTTAACGCCGCCCGTTTGCTGGAAGAGCGGCAAAAATGGGAATCTGCCGCTGCCATTTACGAGAAACTAGCGGCCGCCAACGGCCCTCGCAGCGAGGAGGCGAAGGAGCGGCTAAACCAGCTGCGGCTGGAACATTTTCTTTGGCAGAAATGAACGAATTCCGGGAGTCGTTATAAGGATTTCTCCGTCCGGGCGCGCGTGATCGGAATTACTGAGTGATAACCTTCGTCTGTGCCAATGCCGTAAGTCGGGCGACTTGAGCAGTAGCTGCACGAGCTTCTTCTACTCGCCCCATTTTTCCCAAAATGTCCGATAACATCGCGTATTGGTGTGGTTGATCCGGCTGCCTTGCCACCGCCCGATGTTGAGCGGCAAATGCTTCCGCGAGCTTATTCTGATGCAGGTCTATTGTTGCGATGAGATTCAAAGCTTTTGCATCGTGCACATCGAGTCTGCTGGCATGTCGCAAATCCGAAAGGGCCTCCTCGGTCTTACCTTCTTCCGCATGCAATTTCCCAGATGCGATAGCCGCTTCGTAATGCCACCAATTCGCGGAGGCGAATTGCTCGATCAGTTGCTGCGCCTTTTCCGGTCCCTGTGCTTGGCGCAGAATCTCGGACTCGAACCTAATGATCTCCCATTCACGTGGATACGCGGCGCGTGTCTCCTCTAAGATTGCCAAGGCGGAAGCATCATTTTTTTCATCATGCCGGAGGCGCGCCAAATTAGTCGCTGCAATCCAGGTGCGCGGATATTCTTTTCGCGCTTCCGCGGCAGCCGCGTTTGTCGCCTGGTAAATTGCTTCCGCCTCTACCTTCTTTCCCTGACGATAGAGCACCTCAGCCAAACTAGTCCGCGCGAGCGGATAATCCGGTACGATCGATAAGACATTACGAAAAATCGCTTCGGATTTAACGTAGTCGCCACGATTCGCAAAAACCCGGCCGAGATTCACAGCTACCCGGGTGCTTGTTCCACCCTGAGCAAACGTTCGTTGATAGAACGTCTCCTCGGTAACCCAGTCCCTGCTGCGCAGCGTGCTCTGCCAGGAGAATCCGAAGATAGCTAACGCCGCTGCCCCCGCGCACAACCCACGATAACGTGGCGGTAGTTCAAGTGCGCAGCCGACAAGGAAAATTAGAAGCCCAACACTTGGCAGATAAAGCCAATGCTCCGCCACCGTGGCATTCAGTTCTACCAGATTAGAAATAGGCAGATAACCCAGGATAAACCACCCGGCTCCTAATACTCGAATTGGTTGAGCGCCCCCTCTGCGGATCGAGCCACAAAGCAAAACAGCCAACGTAACCAATCCGGCGAGCGACAGATATTCGGCGGCCGCCGAGCGCCGCCAGGTCTCTACGCTCTTGTAGTTGTCGGGTTCGATCACGGTCCGCTCCATGTGAAGATTGGCAGGGACAATCATCAAACGCCCATAATCACCCAAAGCACGCAGCATTAGCGTCGCGCGCATTGAAGCAGTCGTATAACTTGGCGCAGGATTTCCGCCGCGATGCTCAGGGAGATGACGCAAACCGATATAGGTCGCCGCCACCAAAAGACAGCAGCCTGTCGAAATAAACTTGGCTCGTCGCGGGACGGCTTTTTCGAAGCAGAACAGGTACAAAAGAAAGAGAGCGACCCAGATGAAAGCTATCTCGCGGGAGCACAAGGCGAGTAGTCCCGCCACCGAGGCTCCAACGTAAAGAAGATAACGTAGAGGCGGAACCGAGGTTTCGCGCGCGCGCAACACTAGCAGCCAACCTCCGCAAGCGAAAACAAATGCCAGGCTATCGGCCCGGCCCGAAATGTAATCGACAGCGGCACTGTGGACCGGATGAACTACCCAGGCGAGCGCAACCAGGTAAGCGCAAAACTCGGGGGCAAAATCCTTGTCGGGAGTTGATTTCAAAAGCGCGCTCAACAAGCGGCGGAGAAGGAGGTAGAGCAGCAATCCACTTCCGACATGCAGCAGTATATTCGTTAGGTGAAAACCGTAGGTGTCCTCATTCCAAAACCAATAGTCGAAAAAGTAAGAGATGTTTTGGACCGGTCGATAATGAGGAGAGAAGCCATCCGGAAAGAGGTAATGCCGAAACGCCTCAAATATAAGTAGGGGACTTTTTATGAACGGATTGTCGCGAACCAGGAGCTGATCGTCCCAAATAAGCTGGCCCTGAAGCGACGGAGTTCGGACGAGAAATCCGGCGCCAAGCAAAATAAGAATGCGCAACCAGCGCATTTGCACGTAAGCCGCCAGGCGAACCTTCCAAGTTCGGGATTTATCGGCCTCCGCAATCATAATGCTCTCGTCCAACCCGAGAGCGGGTAGCAGCTCCGAAAAGTGGCTAAGACCACTCATTCCCTGCCACTCCCGCCGGAGCGGGAATGACAGGAGAATGAATGGTCAATTAATAATACGGCGACCAGAATGACTGAGGCGCTACGTCTGATAACCCGTTGTAGGTGGTTCGATTGACACTCGGTAAGGTGTCGATCTTCTGGTTCCCATACGGATTTCCGAAGAGGTCATTGCCCGTGCTGTAAAGCTGGGTCCCGCTTTTCAGGTAGGAGGTCCAGTCTGCTATGTTGCAGTTTGCGCCACCCGCTTTGTTATTTTCGATCGCGTATTGATCAACGGCCGCGTCGATGAGACGCAGATCATTGAGAATCTTGCTGGCCTGCGAGCGTTTGCGCGCCCGAAGGAATCCGGGCACAGCGATCGCTGCTAGGAGGGCAATAATCGCAACCACGATCATGATTTCCACGAGGGTGAAGCCCCCGCGCTTTTTATTGAGTTTGTTCAACATGCTATTTGCTTTCGTTATATTTAGTTTGTTTAACTGCGGTCCGTCGCGCGTAGGAGCGAAGGATTTATGGCTTTTATAAGCAACTCCGATGCCATCTGAACCAAATTGTCCTGCTTCCTGCGAAGGCGCGACGGGTTCGTCCCTCACCGTCCGCCCATGATGCCACCTTTGATCGCAGCGAAGACGCGACGGCCGGGGCTGCCATCAACCCTCTCTGCAATCTTTGTGCTCTCAGGGGCGTTTTTCCTGATCTGTACTTGGGCTTCCTACGCCGCTTGGGCGGATTTTCGATATCGAACCTTTGACCTCACCTTCTACACCCAGGGAATCTGGCAATTCTTACATGGCCGATTTGCGGTAACGGTCGAGCCAATTCCCATCCTGGGAAATCATGTGGAACCGATCGTGTTCCTATTCGCTCCCTTTCTCGCAATTTTCCGTCATCCGATGGTGTTCGTCGTCGGGCAGAACCTGGCCCTCGCCGCCATGGGGCCGGTCGGCTTCGACATTGCACGACGGCTTGGGTTCGGCGCGCGGGAATCTCTCTTACTGGCGATCGCCCTCCTGCTTGCGCCCACGGCGGGTTTCGTAGCGCTACATGAGTTCCACCCCGAAGCGCTGGCGGCGCCGGTACTGCTGCTGATGTTACGTGCCCGCATCATCAAGGCGGTCGGGCAGTATTGGCTTTGTTTCGCAGGTCTCCTGGCCTGCAAGGAGAACATGTCTCTGCTCTTGGGCGCCTATTGCGTCGTCCATCTCTTCACAGATCGAAAAGCGGGCTACTCTAAAGCGCGGATTTTTTACCTTTTCCCGCTAGTTCTGTCGATCCTGTGGTTTTTGCTTTGCATCTCAGTGATCACTCCTGCGCTTAACTCCGGAGAGATTGATTACCTGGGTCTCTACAGCCAGCTCGGCACTTCTGTCCGCGACATCCTGCTCAACGTGGTTACCAGGCCGCAATTGCTCATGAAAGCTCTGGCGCACTCTCTCACGCACGGAAATTTGCTTTGGGCCCTCCTTCTACCCTTTCTCTGTCTGCCGCTTCTTGCGCCGCGATGGTTGCTGATTTCCGCGCCCATTCTACTTCAGCATCTCCTCTCCTGGCGATCTTCGGAATGGAACATTTATTTCCACTACGGTGCGCCTTTGCTACCTTTATTCTGGATCGCGACCGTCGAAGTGGCGGCTCGGTTCAAAGCTACCCAGAAAACGCCGGGAGCAATTCGAACAGCCGTGCCCAACGACCGCGGCAACAACGTCATTCTGCCCGCATTAATTGTCCTCGGCTGTCTGGTTGCCCAAGTCTGGATCGGACCCGCCGGCGACATCTCTTCTGCCACGGTCGATTGGTTTCGTAGCGCAAAAGAACGCGCGCGAAAAACCGCTTTCATCGATAAGATCCCTCCGCAGGCGAGCGTCATCGCTCCCTTCCCGTACCTTTCGCACCTGGCGACAAGGGAGAAGCTGTATTCGCTTCACCACATCTTGAAAGGGTTGAAAACCTTAAGCCGTGCTCGCTTCGAGCCACCGCCCCCGCCAGACTTTGTATTCATTGACTACGGTGATTTTTCAACCTTCGACGCTAGCTCGGGTTTCTACCATCCGACGATGAAAATGACCGATGGAAGTATTGTCGCCTCCAGCGACCAACGATTGCACGATTTGTTGAAACAGCGGTCGTGGTTGTCCTACTCAGTGGACGAGCTAACCCTCCTGCAACAAGAAAACCGCCCAGCCGTCACCAAAATCTTACCGTCGCCTACCAAGCACATTGCCAATTTTGGCGAACACACGCAGTTGCTCAGCGTGACTAAATCTGAAGAAACGACGGCTTCCGATGGCTCGATTGAGATCAAAACGACCTGGAATTTTGGTGGTCATCGCGCAGTTTTCCCCTGGCTATTCTTGAGACTAATAAATCGTACTAACGGTAAGCAGATTGTCTTTAACCGAGGTCTCTGCGCGCCGGAGGCAGCCGAGGGCCATTACGAAGAAACCTGGCATATTACTTTGTTGGATAATTTGACGCCGGGCGATTACTCACTGGAGGCAATATTCGTCGATAATACGCGCCGGGTCTGGAATGAAAGCGTGGGCAAAGGACGCGCAGATCCGGCATTGCTCGCGCGGCCAATTGCCGTCGGCGAGTTGAAAATAGCGCGCCGCGGCGCAAGCGACCGGGACTGAGTGCACGCGACGCTCTGTAGCGCACAAATCGTGCTTCTTCTTTGCTCGTGAGCAGGACAAAAAACAGCGCAAAGTCGTCAATCGGGCTTGCTCATTGCATCTTTGCCGCTGTTCTTCTTCTTCGTTTGCTGTCGCTTGTGCGGTTGACCGGATCGCCCTTCCTCCTGCCTGCTCAAGGCGACATGCACTTCTATAACGATTGGGCGCTGCGCATTCTTAAAGGTCAGTGGACTGACTATCATGCCTTTTACGGGCTGCCACTATATGCCTACTTGCTGGCGGGTCTCTACAAGCTCTTCGGATACACTCCATTTGTGCCCGGCCTGATCCAGGGATGCCTGGATGCCGGAACTGCCGTGCTTCTCTACAAGCTGGCTGTAACAATCTTTGAACCGGAGAATAGCGAAAAGATTGATCAGTCGATTCGTCCGGAGCGGAGCCTCTACCGATACCGAGGTGAAATAATCGGGATTCTTGCGGCGATCGGCTGGGCGTTTTTCCAGCCGGCACAAGCTTATTCGATCATCCTCATGCCAACGTCCTGGCTGGTGTTCGTCTTTTGGTTTGTAGTCTGGCAAATTGTAAAGCGGGACCGAAGCCCCGGACATCTCGGCCTCTTACTTCTCGGAGCGCTGATTGGCTTTACCTCGATGGGCATCGCTACTGTCCTGTTCCTTATTCCGCTCCTGCTCGGAGCGGTATACCTAAAATGGAAACCAGACTCTCAAACCAAAGGGTTTCATCGGACCATTGGCGTCCTCGTCGTTTTCCTTGGAATAAGCCTGGGAACTTCTCCAGCCTGGGTGCATAATTACTTTGTCGCGCATGATCCAGTCGTCCTCTCGGCCCATAGCGGAGTAAATTTCTGGATTGGCAACAATCCGCTGGCCAACGGCTATCCAAAGTTTCCGCCCGGCCTTCATGCGGGACAGGAGGCGATGCTGCAGGATTCCATCACCACGGCGGAGAAGGTGGCCGGACGGCCGCTCAAACGTTCCGAAGTCTCAGCTTTCTGGTCACTAAAAGCCAGTGACTGGATAGGTCGCCATCCGGCAGCGTGGTTAAAACTACTCGTCATCAAAATCAAAAACGTGTGGAACGCTTTCCAATATGACGACCTCAGCGTAATCACGGCATTGCGCGATCAACTAATCATTTTCTCCGGGATCAGTTTCGGCGTTGTCGCTGCGCTTGGCCTACCCGGTTTGGTCATCGCCTGTTGGAAATTCTCGGGCGCACGCTGGATCGCCGTCGCGGTATTGCTGCAGGTGGCGTCGCTCCTGACTGTGTTTGTCACCGAACGTTATCGCCTCGCGATAGTGCCCGGTCTTCTACTTTTCGCCGCATTCGGGCTCTGCGAACTTTGGCGAAATATCGCGATCGGACGACCGGGGGCGGTTGTTCTTTTCCTAACTTTACTTTTTAGTGCGACCGTCTTCGTTTCGCTGCCGAAAGAAGATCCGGCGCTCTGGGCGCTCGATTCTTATAACTCGGGTTTGCAGGCCCTCGCGGCGGGCAACCTGACACTCGCCCAGAAAAAACTCGACCGTGCTTACGCTTACTCTCCGCTTAACGCCGAAATCAATTTTGCCGAGGGCAATCTGCGGCTAGCCCAAGGACACAGAACTGCCGCGAAGGCTTTCTACTTGGCAACGCTCAAACTCGACCCCCGACACGAGGGAAGTTACAACAATCTGGGCGTTCTAGCAGTCGAAGAAAATCGCTGGGAACTGGCCGCGAAATTCTTTCTGCGAGCGCTAGAAGAAGATCCGCGCGATCCCAAGACCTATTACTTGCTTGCGAGGACGTGTTTCCAAGCGGGTGATTTCTTAACCGCGCGCTCGTGGATCGCGCAAGCCATAAAGCTTAAGACTCAACCGGAATTTCTCGCTCTTAAACAAGAAATCGAAAACAAGGTGCACGCAGTCACACTAAAGAATTGAACACTTAGACGTCTGCTCGTCGAGCTCACTTCCACCCTTGAACTACGGCGGGCCGCAGTTCTTCGAAATCCTGCACCGCGACTCCAGGCGGAAGAGGAACTTCAATCCTTCCTAGGCGGGTCGCGTGAGCACGAAGGAACTGTCCAGCCTGGGCTTTCCAAATCTCGTAATACGTACCGGCGTCCCACCCTCCTCTTGGCTCCTTGTAAGCTGGGATTAAGTTTGGCAACTGCACGTCCGCACCCGGGAAAGGAAGTATGTCGGCCAGGAAAACCTTGTGGCCGGAACGCAGCGTCTGTTCTATTTGCTCAAGGACAGGTTGAATCGCGTCCGGCGTATCCATTTCCTTCAAGACCAGATCGTAGCGATGAAACCGATGATCACCGATGGGTGGGAGGGTTATGACTTCGGCCTTGCCATGGAAATATCGACAAAGAGAGATCGCGCATTCCCAGCGGGGAATCAGCACAACATCGCCCTCCTGGGTCAGTTTTTGCATCTGAGTTCCGACGAGATCGGCGTTTGTATGTCGCGTGCCTATTTCATACCAAGCGGCCGGCATCGTGGAACAGAGAAGCCAGACAGCAATCACCGGTCGAGCGATGCGAAACCCAAAGGTCGATGGATTGCGGCTCTCCTTTGTTGGCCATGCAAATACGGTTTCCAGCGTGCAAGCGACAAAAACCGCGAGAGTTATATAATACCAAGGTTGAGTGTAGTAATTCAGAACTCTTAGGAACAAGGCATACCCGGAAATGCCGACGGCGAGTGCAATGGCTGCAAAAAGAACCGGCGCTGGAATTCGCTCAGCGCCACCCCGCGAATGGGCATCGCATCTCGCCGTGTGCTTATTCAGAAGCGCACGTGTCCCGTTAATAACGGCTGCGCCGAGTGCTGCCACGACAAGGCCGGCCCATAGCCAAACGCCCCAAGGGTGGGGCGATCCCGTCACTTCGCCAGCGCGCTTCCACAACCAGGAAAAAGTAGAGCGATAACTCACTAAAAATGTCCACCCTTGCATGCGAATAATGATCGGCGCATAAGGCAATAGTGATGCCGCCGCCAGCGCACTGGTACCGAGGATGATCCAGACATTCCGCCACGCCCTGGCCCGCGCAGCTACGGCGACGGCACCCGCCGCAATCGCCAGTAAAAGCATCGAGTTATAGTAGAGGCACTGCACGCTAAGGACCGCTAGCACCGCGGCCCTCACGATTCGCCACGTCGAAGGCATCGATTGTTTTTTAACCAATTCCCAAAAACTACCCAAGGTCAGCAAAATCAAAATGATTCCTAACCCGTAAGCGCGATTGGAGTCGCCGTATCGGACGATCATGGGATTCAAACCTACTAATGGTAGTGACAAGACCGGAAGTTTGGCGCCGAAGACCCTGGCGTTGTTCCAAAGGACCGCGATAACTCCCACCCCTATGATTAAGCCGAGGGCGCGCAGAGATTCATCGTTCGCAGAGCCAAATATCCCACTCCAAACGCGGAGCACGAAAAAGTAAAGCGCTGGGAATGAGTCGTAATCGAGAAAATGCCAAAACTCAGCAAGAGTTGGTAGGTTCGCCAGGTTTACGCTGTTTGTTTCATCCCGCCAAAGACCGCCTACCTCAGTCACAAAGCGAATATGCAAACTAATGGTGAAGCACGCTGCCAGTGAAACAGCCGACCACTCCAGCCTACGTCCTAGTTTCGACCGGTAGACTGATACCTGCCTCGGGTCGGGTGACATTCTCACCTGAGCGGCTGGAAGTTGTGCGGGGTCAGTTTGCGGAACTGACACCGAGCCGTTCATCGCTTGCAGCCAACAACGACTGCCTGAACGAGGAGATCTCGTATCCCAAAATAATACTCTACGAGACTAAATCCGGCACGTTCGATTAACTGGCGCGCCTGATCGCGAGATTCGAGCAGTGAGATCTCCGCCGGATGCAGCCGCACTGCCGGGCGGCCCTTTCGCCGAAAAAGATCGAGCGCCCGATGGATTATCTTAAGCACGAAGACACTTGTTGCGCGACGATGGGGCCAGAAGATCATGACTTTCCCTCCCGGCCTGACGGTACGGCCCATTTCGCGAAGAATTTGGATGATCTGTTCGTGAGTAAAATGCTCAACTACGCCAAGATTGTATGCGCCATCGAACGTCCCACCGGCCACGTCGTCTAAGTGCAAGATGTCACCATGCCAAATTGCTTCCGCCCGTGGGTTGTTGCGTCGATAGGATTCCAGCGCCGGCACAGAAATATCAACTGCCGTAATTTTCATCTCGTGCGAAAGCTCCGTATCCACCTGCCCGGAACCGCAACCGGCGTGAAGCAATCTGTCGCCAGGAGCGAAATGTTTGCGCGCGAAATGATTCAAGCTTCGCCGGATCGTGAGGCGACGGTAGATGGCAGCGATTGCGCTATAGATAAGCCGGCTCTTCTCCTGGCTGCGCGTCCAGTAGCTGTCCCAGCCTTGCGGATCGTCCAAGACCGCTTCCACGGCCAGGATGGGTTGCGCAGGTGTGGAGAGAATAAAGCTCTTAGGATCCCTGAGATTGATCCAATAGAGTTTTAGCAACCGAAAGACGCTGCGGCTGGTTTCGCGAAGACACATCTTGGAACTCCCATACGTTCTGGCCGGCAGTGCGATCGGCATCTCCTCGATTGCATAACCATTGCGATGAAGGATAAAGAGACTTTCAAAAAAGAACGAGTAACCACGCGAGCGGACCCGGTCGAATAACGTTTCCGGTATCTTATCGAGCTGGTAAACTCGTAATGCACCCGTCGCGTCTTGTGGCAGGCGGAGAAGTTTGGTTGTGAGCAAATGGCCGAAATGGGTGAGCAACCGGCGCATGACATTCCAGCCGGGTAAGCTATCACGCTCCAAGTAGCGGGATCCAATCGCGACGGACCGGCCAGTCGCCCGTGCAATCTCGATAAGCCGCTTTACGTCCGCGGGTTGATGAGTAAAATCGCAATCCATCGTCACCAGCGTCCTATAACCGTGCGCGTAAGCGTAACGAATCCCGTCCTGGTGCGCACTGCCAATGCCGAGCTTGTCGCTACGATGCATCGCCTGGACGTGCGGAAACTCGACGGCTAACTTGTCCACGATCTTGCCGGTTCCATCTGGTGACGCGTCGTCACAAAAAAGAATATCAGCTTCAAGATCAAGGGCGTTTAATTCACGGCAAAGCCGTTCAGCGTTCTCAGCCTCATTATAAGTAGGAATAAAGATGAGCACTGTAGAAGACTTTGTATTTGTTTCCGCTTCACCCATGAGTCTCTCGACCATTTGAGCAAAAGTAACTGTCGGCGACCATCCGGTCGCGGCGCGGAGCTTACTGGCATCGCCACAAAGCCGTGAAGAGTTTCGCTTCAGGAGACGCGCGTTCGTTTCCACATGCTGGCTCCAATCGAGCCCGACCGCAGCGAAGGCCATCTGCGCAAACTCTCGCACCGAGTGCAACTCCCCTGTCGCGACGACGAAGTCATTTGCGTTGGGTAACTGAAGGATGCGAAACATTGCGTCCACATAGTCAGGCGCATAACCCCAATCGACGCATGCGTCGAGATCGCCGAGGACGAGTTTGAATGCCGGATCGCGTTTCGCCTGGAGGACACCCCGCACGACTTTTTGTGAGAGAAAGGATGCCTTGCGCAACGATGACTCATGATTGAATAAGATGCCCGTCGCAGCGAAAACGCCTTTCTCCCGGAAAAACCGGCAACACTCTACGCCAGCTGCCTTGGAAATGCCGTAAGGTGAGACTGGCGTGAAAAGCGTTTCTTCGTCTTGCAATCCATCGAGCCCTTCCCCAAAGACATGGGAAGAGGCTGCATAAAAGAGGCGGGTTCTGGGCAAAAACTTCTCGAGCGTTTGGAGAACGTTGCGCAAACCAGAAACGTGCACATCGAAACTACGCTGTCGTAAGTCAGTCGGAGATAGCTCGACAGAGTCTTCAGTTGAATGGTGAAAAGCCGCGAGATAATAGACCTCCTCCGGCTGCGCCTTTCGCAATTCATCCTGCACCGAGTCATGATTCAGGAGATCGATTTGCGTGCACTCACAGGAAACCGGCGTCGCAGGTTTCGTGCGCGTCCATCCTTGCACGGCGTAGCCGAGATCCAGGAGATGCTGTGCCAGCAGCCGACCATCCTGCCCGCCCACACCTACAATGAGGGCTCTTCGCATCGCAGCCTTATCTGGCAACGACCTCGATCTTCGGCAGAGGGAAGATCAGTTTCCCGCCACGCTGGAGAAAGGCGTTCTCCCGCTCAGTGATATTACTTCGGAAATGCCAGGGCAGGACGAAGAGGTAATCAGGTTGCATCGCGTGAGCTTCAGCTTCGGAGATAATCGGAATGCTGGTGCCGGGAGTGAAGCAACCAAACTTATCCTTGTTTACCTCCGCGATCGCAGGCAGAAGATCGCGTGAAATGCCGCAGTGTTGTAAAAGGACGTTTCCTTTGGTGGAGGCGCCGTAGCCGAGGACTTTTCGTTTTTGTGCCTTCAGGCTGCGCAATAAGCTAAGAATTTCCGCTTTATGAGCTTCAACCGCACTTTCGAATGTGCGCTGTTGGGTAAGAGTGCATAAGCCTTTGGTCTCTTCACGGATTAACAGTTCTTCTACCAGCTTCGGATTTTCAGGATGCGAGGAGGATTGCCGGGCGACAGTGACAGAAAAGCTACCGCCATTCACTTCGTTGAAGGCCACGTCCAAGATCTTAAGACCGCATCGGTCCGTCATCCATTTGATCTGATGTAATGAGTAATACTCTAGGTGTTCGTGGCAAATAGTGTCGTAGCCCATGGTACGGACCATCGATGGCATATAACTCATCTCGAAATGCCAGACGCCTTCGTCGTCTAAAATGGAAGCGACTTCCTCCATAAAGCCCAAAGGGTTCTCAAGGTCGTAGAACATTGAGATCGAAGTGATGATGCGCGCTTTGCGGGCCCCAAATTGTTTGCGAAATAGATCGGCCGAAAAAAAGTCCGAAATGAGCTCGATATGGCTACGATAGTAGGAAGCAAATTTTCGTCCGGTTGGATCGATCCCTACGGCCGTTATATCTTGCTCCGGGTAGAATGAGAGGAGGGTGCCATCATTACTTCCGATGTCGAGAACCAGATCTCCGGATTGCAACGGATAGGATTCGATAAGCTGAAGCACTTTGCTCGCGAGGTGCCGCACCATCGAGGCGTTGAGCGCCGAGCGGTAGCCGTAATTTTCGCCGTACAATTCGTCCAATTCATAGGACTGGCGAAGCTGCACCAATCCACACGCGTCCCCGGCCCCATCGGGCGCGCATGCCACCAGTTCGAGAGGTCCTCGGCTCAAGGTAGCGTGAAGTCCGCGCGGAAAAACTCCGGTAAGAAATTGTTCGCCGAGAGAAAGGACCTGCGAAAGGTTTTGGTTCCCGCAAATACGGCACTTCTCGATTTCTCGATAACGCGGCGGGCGGGTGGGAGCACGCCTAAATCCACTTGGGCCTAATCGACGATGGTCGGGCTTAAGGTTAACATGGGAGATTGGCACGCCCTTTTCAAAGCATCGCCTGTGCCAATCGAGTTCACCGCCTACGGCGGAAACGGGCCAATTTGACTCTCGTAATCGCAATTAAAAACACGATTTCAGTGATGCCCTTGGCGAATTTCTAAGATCGTGTTCCGCATTGTTTTTCACGTCGAACTGTCGGAGTCTCGGTCATGGCTTCTCTTTCGCTACTTTTTTGCCGATCTCATTTGGCGGGCTTATGCGCGGTCCTGCTAGTTGGCGCCTTTCTTCGGCTTCCCCCTGGACTTTTTTCGGGCCCAAGCGGCCCCTTCCGCGCATTTGCAACGCTTCATCCCGGACCGCATTTTGATCAACTCGGCTTCGACGAAGGTCTTTATCGCGATTATACAAACAAGCTCGTACGGTTCGGACTCGGCAATTATCCGGAAATTGTCGAGCGCTATCGCGAAAAACAAGAAACGTTAACCGGCTCCATCCTGCCGCCAGTCCGTTTCCTTTACATTCTTGCCGCCTACTCGTGGCACACGATTTTTGGAACGGAAGCCTTGCAATCTCTCAAGGACGTATCGTCGGCCTTCAGCATCTTCACTCTGCTGCTCGCTACCCTCTTCGCATGGCGACTTGGCGGCGCCAACTATGCACTTCCGGTTGCGGCGCTGATGGCCTTTGCTCCGACCCAACTCCATATGTCCCAACACGCCCTAGTGGACGGTTTTTTCACCTTCTGGGCGATGCTCACGCTCTGGGCATTCTGGGAAAACTTACGCGCACCGCGCGATTGGCGCTGGTTACTTCTCCTGCTTTGTGCGCTGGTGGCGCTCGTTCTGACCAAGGAAAATGCCTTCTTTGTCTGGGTAGCAATTCTCGCTCTCTTGGCCGCTAATCACTGGCTTAAGTTTGGCCGGGTAACACGCGAATTGGTTATCGTTATCTTCCTCGGACCTATGATCGGGATGCTTATTCTTGTATTGCTCAGTGGGGGAATCTACGAATTAGTCGCAACCTATAGGTTGTCAGTCACGAAGAATTACACCCTGCCTTATGCGGTTCTCACTGGGGACGGTCCCTGGCACCGTTATCTCGTCGATCTATTGTTAGTTAGTCCGATCGTATTGCTTCTTGCCATTGGCGCGCTTTTCAATCTCACTCGCGCAAAAAAGGTCGAATGGTTTTTTGCTGTCTTTATTACCGCGAGCTACCTGATCATGTGCAACATCAAATACGGCATGAACCTGCGTTATGCCAACATGTGGGACATGCCTTTGATCGTGCTTGCGGTCAGCCAAATTAACGCTTTGTTTGCTCCGCTTGCGCGTTACCGAAATCTACTAGTTCCGGTTGCAGTTGCCGCAATTTCTGTCCTCGAGCTGCGGCAATACATCATTCTTTCTGTTCGCTATCCGCTCTACGAGCTAATCCCCGTGGAATTGCTTCACGCCCTTCACATCTTGAAATGATTGGACAGCTACCGTCCGTCCGAGTTTAGCGCTTCCATCAATCGTTTCGTGCAGAAGGTTATTGACGGTCGGCCGCGCTTGGGCCCGCACAAGTATTTGATAAGAAAACAAGCCGCGCGCTATAAAAATAAGCGCGCTATTAATCTTAACAAGCAATCTCGCGAACCTATTATTGCCTAAGGCTTTCGGGAATGGCGCTGGAATTCCGCGTTCTTCGACGATATGGTAACCAGCCTGTCGAAGTAGTTCACGCAATGAACGAAAGGTAAACAGACGAGTATGAGTAGTGTCGAGAATTCCGCTTTTGCCGTAGTTGAACTGGCCGGCCAGAAGCATTAGCCGGGTAGCCCAGAAGCTAATGTTACTGGTAGTAATGATGATCTCGGGCCGTTTACAGCCGGTGGCGAAACGAAGTTCGTCCATGAAATCTTCCGGCGACTTCAAGTGCTCGATGATGTCCAGCAACATAATCTGGTCGAATTGAGAGACGTTTACCGGAAACTCCTTACGATCGAGATCCCAGCAAATAAAACGCATGTTTTCTGATTTCGTAACGCTATTGGTTATTTGTCGGTCCATGCCGGTAACGTGGCAGCCTTTTTTAGTTAACTCCCGAGCGAGGTAGCCTTGGCCGCAACCGACATCAAGGATGTGGTTTCTCGTCCGTGCCGCTTTGATCGCCGCGGTGTGGGATGATTCGTAACCAAGTTTTAGATCGTACGTTTTTTCCGGCGGCGCGAGATCGAACTTTCGGTCGAAGAAAAGGCTCATGAGATGGAGCCGTGCCCTCAACATGGTCTTTGATACGTTCCACGCGTACGCCATTCCATTCACGCGACAGATTTCGTCACCGTAGTAAGTTGGGATGGGTAGCTCGGCTATGCGTAGTTTTTTTAACACCAGCTGTACGATAATCTCGGTGTCGAAATGAAAATCGTTCGTATTTCGTTCGAAGGGAATCTGCGCCAGAGCTTTAGTCGAGTAGAGACGGTAACCGCTATGAAACTCGGACAAGGAAGTTCCAAGCATCCGGTTCTGAAATCGGGTGAGGATTTGATTGCCAACCCATTTGTAGAGTGGCATGCCTCCCGCGCGCGCCGCGTGCTTGTCGATCATGCGTGAGCCGAAGACGGCATCCGCCTGGTTGCGAATCAAAGGAGCCAAAAGAAAAGGCAGCTTTTCAGGGGCGTATTGTCCATCACCGTGAATCAACGCGACAATATCAAAGTTGTTGTCGATCGCGTAACGGTAGCCCAACTTCTGGTTGCCACCGTAGCCTTGATTTTCCGGCGTTCGCAGCACGGTGATTTTGAAGGTGGATGTCCGATGTTGAAACCGCAGGCTGCTAAGAAAAGTGTTGTCCTGCGAAGAGTCATCGATGATCAGAACTTCGACATTGGGAATGTGCAAACTCGACGGAATTCGCATCAGTACTTTCTCGATCGTCGTCTCGGCGTTGTAAGCGACAATGAAAATGAGGACGCGCTTGCCTTCGAGATCGAGATGATCCGATGTTGAGACTTCTGGCGACACCACGGGCATGCCTTCTTCGGAGCTAGAAATACGCCAATTTTCCCCCAGCCGGTCCCGGCTCAGCGGAATTATTGGCGGCGAATCGCGACGCATCGCAGAACGATCTTCTTACAGCACGAGTCCTGCTTGAAAAAATGGATGGGTCGTTCCGAGCTGACAGGCAAACAGTATTGCGCAACTTTCGCGCAGGCATTCGATCCGCGCAGGAACGGCTTTGGCGTGCTTCGATTGACCCTTGCCATTCTGGTAATTTTTTCCCACTCGTTTTCGTTGGGCGGATTTGGCATGGACCCGCTGGCAAGAATTACTCATGCGAAACATACGTTTGGCCTGGTCGCGGTTGAGATGTTCTTCGTCGTGAGCGGTTTTCTGATTTGCCGGAGCGCCACTGGAGCGATTTCCACTCTTCGTTTTCTCTGGCACCGATTTCTGCGAATTTTTCCGGGATACTGGGTCTGCCTGGTGGTTTGCGCGATTATCTTTGCGCCGCTAGCGGCGTGGACCGAAGACGGCAAGTTTTTGCGGGCGTTCTCCGCTCCCCATGACTCAGCACAAACCTATGTGCTTGGCAATGCGGGACTACTTCATCTTTCCGGCACTGGTTTGATGGAAATGCTTAGCATTAATCCACAGGAAATCGCCGGTTTGCTGCGTTCAAATCCACGACCATTGATGATCAACGGTTCGCTTTGGACACTGCCGTTTGAAGTAGTCTGCTATCTTAGCGTTGCGGTCTTAGCCGCCGTTGGGGTTATGAGACGCGCGCGTTATTTGGTGCTCGCGGCGTTCGTCGGACTATGGTCAATGTACGCCTTTAGTTACTTAAGTTTCGGCGCTTTTTTTCAATTGCTGCCCGTACCCGGCCTGAATCTGCTCCTCATGCTGGCCACGTTCTTTTGCGCCGGCTGCGTTTGCTTCCTCTACCGAGAGAAAATACCGCATTCCAAGACGATGTTGGTTGGTTGCATGCTCGTTTTGAGCGCAAGCATTCCGGCTGGATTATTCGGCCTGCTCGCGCCAATTGCATTGACTTACGCCTGCCTATGGCTCGCTTTTAGTTTTTCGTCTTCCCGCTTTGGCGCGAAGGGAGATTTCTCGTACGGCACTTACATCTACGCTTTCCCGATTCAACAGGGACTCTCTCTATTGCATGTCCAGGAGAAAGGATTTGCAGTCTATCTCCTCAGTTCACTTTCTCTAACGCTCTTCCTGGCATATCTAAGCTATCGCCTGGTCGAAACTCCCTGTCTGCGCTTGAAATCGATACGGCCGTCCGGTCCGCGATGGCTGTCTCTTGGCCAGCTCCGCGAAACGTACGCGGGACCGCCAGCGCGCACTTCGACGTCAGCTACCTAGCAGAATTTCCCAAGGTGTTGTCAGCGGCAGCCAGGAGCGATATATCGTCGTTATCGTTTAGCTCCGCGAGCAGGCGTTTGGCGTGGCGGAGCGATTTACGGAGGAAGTATTCGGGCGCAGTGACATCTCGGGCGACGTCGCCGTTGTGACTGTGCATTTGTAGCTCGGTGTCCCAGCGGCTGAGGGTGCAGGTGGAAGCGAAAAGTTCCATCGCCGCGCCGGCAACACGTTCCTGGATCAACTGCATGTCGAGCACTGGTTCGCGATAAACCACCAGCGCGCGGTTGACGGCGAAATTGAAACGCCAGATCAATCGACTTAGTTGCCCGGCAAAACTGCGCAGCTCCGCGCTGCGCACCGCTACTGTGGGCGTGCGCACAGTCGCTCCGAGACGACTTTTGCCCGCGTTCCAAGCTTTGCCGACGCGATTGATCGAGAGCGAAGTCATGGTGTCGTAAATTTCCTTGAACTCCATGCCCGGCCCGCGCATTCCGACGAGCGCGATAAACGAAGTGAGCACTTCGTTGCTACCTTCGCCGATTTGGTTGATGCGCGCGTCGCGCAACATCCGGCCAAGCGGATTGTCATCGAAATAGGCGGAGCCGCCATGGATTTGGAAAGCGTCGTTGACCGCTTCCCACAACCGGTCGGTGGTGAAAACTTTCAGCATCGCAGTCTCGATCATGTAATCCTCGAGGCCGCGATCGATGAGCGAGGCGGTCACGTTTGTCATCGCTTCCATCGCGTAAACGTCGGCGGCCATGCGTGCGATTTTCTTTTTTACCAGATCGAAACTGCCGAGTGTTTTTTTGAATTGCTGCCGCGAATTGGCGTGGTCGATCGCGAGCTGGAGGCAATGTTTGGCCGCGCCGGTGCAGCAGGCGCCAAAAGCGGTGCGGCCGAAATCGAGGACGGTGAGTGCGACGCGCAGACCTTTACCGAGCGGGCCGAGAATATTTTCTTTCGGCACGCGGACGTTGTTCAAACGGAAACGCCCGGTGGCCGTGCCGCGAATGCCGAGCTTGGGCATGCGCGCTTCCAGCATTTCGAAGCCGGGCATGTCGGGCGTGACAAGAAAGGCGGTGATCGCGTCCTTGCCCGGTTTACCCGGTACCGGCGTGCGCGCCATTACGGTGAGGACCTGCGCTATGGAAGCGTTGGTGATGTAACGTTTCTCTCCATTCAGAACGAATTCGCCCCCCTCGGGAGCGGCGGTCATCTGCACATTGGCGGCGTCGGAACCTGCTTCGCGTTCGGTAAGGGCAAATGCGCCCAGCTCATCGCCCCCAACCAACGGCGGAAGCCAGCGCTTTTTTTGCTCGGTGGTGCCGAATAAAAGCAGCGCGCGAATACCTATCGAGTGGTGCGCATTGACAAAGACCGAAGTGGACGCGTCGCGGCTGCCGATCTCCTCCAAAATCCGGCAATATTGCACTTGCGAAAAACCGCGCCCGCCGACTTCAATCGGCGCAGTCATTCCCAAAACTCCGGTACGCGCGAGACCGGCGATGAGGTTTTGCGGAATTTCGGCGTTGCGATCGATGGCGGCGGGATCGAGGTCGCGGTCGAGCATTTCGCGCACTTCACTCAGCGCATTCTTCAAGTCCGCGTCCTGCGCCGCCGTCAACTGCGGATAGGGCATTACCCAATCGGAGACAAAATTTCCAAGGAACAACCCTTTGGCGAACCCCAGTTCCTGGCGCCCGCTGAAAAGCAGTTCTTCCGCCTGCTGCATTTCTTTTTGCCGCTGAATTTCTGCGTCCGTTTGTACCATAACTCAAAAACCCGCCGCGCGGCGGGCACAGCAATCTAGGCGATGCCGCGCTCGTGTCCACTGAGAGGGCGTGGAAGAGTTGAACCATTGAAGCGTTAAGAGTTGAAGCGGAAGAGCGCCTTTGCGCCATTCCGCTTGCGCGCGGGCCGGGAGTTGACGCAACTTCTCCAAGTTGCGTTCCCTTTTTTTGCAGATTGGAACCTGCTCTGCGACTTGTTAGCTACAGCCTTGGCTTGTGCCGCACTCAGTGCAAACGCCGCAGGCGCCGGCACGGATGACTTTGTCGCTCCCGCAATGTGAGCAAACGATGTCCATAAACATGTTGCCCAGCGCTTCCTTCACCCGTTCGGCGTGAGTATTGCGGCGAACGAGAATCTTCGGATTACCTTCGCTGGGCGAATCGTTGGCGATGACGTCGATCAATTCTTTCTCCGCCGTGCGCGATAGCTCCGCCACCGGGCGATTGATGGCTTTCTTTTCCATCTCCGGAATTTCCTTCATCGGCAGATCGCCTTGTCCACGATTAGGCGAAGTCGCTTCCTTGTATCCGCTGATGAACTGGCAACCCAGCCAGCGGAAAACATAGTCAGTGATGCTGGTGGCGTTGCGGATATCGGGATTTTTGGTAAACCCGCTTGGCTCGAAGCGCTGGTAAGCGAATTTCTTGACCAAACTTTCCAGCGGCACGCCGTATTGAAGCGCAATCGAAGTCAAAGTTCCGACCGTATCCATCAAACCGCCGATGGTGCTACC
>DAIOVO010000001.1:80658-99158 GCA_036758965.1 Chthoniobacterales bacterium | reverse complement strand
GGACATGGTGACGAAAAGTTCGCCCGGCATTCCATCTTCAAACAAGCCGACCGTGATGTAACCTTCGTGCCCGGCGATCTCGAAGCGATGAGTCAGCGACATGCGCGTGTCGGACATGCGATGGCGCACCGGTTGATCGACCTGGCTGCGTAGTTCCGCCAGTTCCGCCTCGAGATCGAGAATCCGTTTCTGCAAATCTTCCGCGCCGGCAGTGACATTCCGCGTGCCATCGGTCGCGCCCATGTCGCGCGTTTTTCTGGTATTGAGCGGGGCGGAGCGCTTCGAGCCGTTGCGATACATGGCAATGGATTTGAGGCCGAGCCGCCAACCTTCGACATACGCCGACATGATTTCATCCACCGTGACTGTTTCCGGCAAATTGACCGTTTTCGAAATCGCGCCGCTCAGGAACGGTTGCGCCGCAGCCATCATGCGCAGGTGCGCGAGGTAATGGAGCGAACGCTGGCCGCGATGTGGATTAAACGCACAATCGAAAATCGGCAGATGCTCCGGCTTCAATCCGGATGGAATAATTGCGCCATTGTCGTCCGCGACATCCTCGATGGTATCGAAAGCTTCGATGTGCGCTATGATGCGCGCAATTTCCTCGAGATCGTAACCGAGATTCTCCAGGGTCACCTTGACGGTGCGGTTGACGATCTTGAGCATGCCGCCGCCAGCTAGCAATTTGTATTTCACCAGCGCCGTGTCGGGCTCGATGCCGGTGGTATCGCAATCCATGAAAAAGCTGATCGTGCCGGTGGGAGCGAGGACAGTAACCTGGGCGTTGCGATAACCATGGCGCTTGCCCAGCTCAGTCGCGCGCTTCCAGGTTTTCGCCGCTTCCTCTTTCAGGTAGGCGAACTCTTCCACGTCAGCGATTTCATTTACTGCGCCCCGATGCAGCTCGATCACTTCCGTCATCGAAGCGACGTTATCTTTCGCCGCCGGCTTATTAACACCGCTGCAACGCGCGTCGCGATAACCGGGAAATGGTCCCATCGTCTTGGCCATCAACGCACTTTCCGCATAAGCTTCGCCAGTCATGATGGCGGTAATTGCGCCGCAGAGCGCGCGGCCGGCGTCGCTATCGTAACCATAGCCGTAGCTCATGATGAGTGAGCCGAGATTGGCGTAGCCGAGGCCAAGCGTGCGAAAGATGTGCGAATTTTCGGCAATCTCCTTGATCGGGTAACTTGCGTTATCAACCACGATCTCCTGCGCGGTAATGAAAATGCGCACCGCAGCGCGGAAACGCTCGACATCAAATTTCCCATCCGCGCCTTTGAACTTCATCAGGTTCAGGGAGGCGAGATTGCAGGCGGTGTTATCGAGAAACAGATATTCGCTGCACGGATTGGTGGAATTTTGCCGGTCGGTTCCTTTGCCGGTATGCCACTTGTGGATGGTGGTATCGAACTGTATTCCAGGATCGCCGCACACATGCGTGCCTTCGGCAATTTTGCGCAGAAGCGCGCGCGCATCTTTCCGCTCGCAGGGTGAACCGTCGCGCACCCGGCGCGTCCACCATTCATCGCCATCGAGTGCCGCCTGCATGAAATCGTCGCTCACTCGCACGCTCAGATTTTCATTCTGATACATGACCGAGCCGTAGGCGTCTCCGTTGTAGCTACCGTCGTAACCGGCTTCAATCAGCGCCCACGCCTTTCGTTCTTCTCTTTGTTTAGCATCGATGAACTCCTCGATGTCAGGGTGCCAATCTTTGAGCGTGTTCATCTTGGCCGCGCGTCGCGTTTTGCCGCCGCTCTTCACCACATTGGCGACTTGATCGTAAACTTTCAGGAACGATAGCGGGCCGCTCGGTTTGCCGCCGCCACTCAATTTTTCGCGCGTGCTGCGCAAGGTCGAAAGATCGCTGCCGGTGCCGCTGCCATATTTGAAGAGCATGGCCTCGCTTGTCGCCAGACGCATGATGTCTTCCATCGTGTCATCAACTGATTGAATGAAGCAGGCGCTCCCCTGCGGATATTCGTACTGGGTCGGCGCGCGCTCGGCCTGGCCGGTGGCGCGGTTATAAAAATAATTTCCTTCTCCCGCATCTTCGCCAATGCCGTACTGATGATGGAGCCCAACGTTAAACCAAACTGGCGAGTTAAAGGCGCCGTGCTGGTTCACGCACAGCCAGGTCAGCTCGTCATAAAAAATTTCTGCTGACTTCTCGTTAGCGAAATAACCATCGGCCATTCCCCAATCGGTAATGGTTCGCGTAACGCGATGAATCAACTGCCGCAGCGAAGTCTCGCGTCCGCTCTTGCGCGGATCAGTGCCGTTTGCGATGTCGCCATAAAAATATTTTGAGACCGCGATCTTGGTCGCCAGCGCGCTCCAATTTTTCGGGGCCTCGATGTCGGTCTGCTCGAAAATGACCTTACCCGCGTCGTCGGTTATTTTGGCGGTGCGATTTTCCCACTCCACCTGGTCGAATGGCGAAACGTTCGCGTCGCTGAAGACGCGTTTGAATTTCAAACCGCTCTCCTTAGCCCTGGTCCGGGATCCGCGATGTGCAGTGCGACTGACCTTGCGTTCCTTAGCGAGACGGTTGGCGGAAATTCCGGGCTTCAGTTGGATCATTGTTTGAAAAAGTTAAGGATTTGGTGAATTTCTTGGAAAATCGGTGGACAGCCCAGCTAACAACCTGTGGATAACTGGAATAACGCCGGTTAACAACAATTGGTAGCGGAACGGCCCTAGCGAGCCTACAACATGCGGTGGGTTGGTCACCGTCGGCAAGACCTAATTTGTAAATTCTTTTCGCCGCAGTAAAGCCTTTTACCCGTGGCATTACTGAAGAGATCATCCCCCGGCAAGCTTCCCGCCGCCGATTCAAATGCTCCCGGTCTCCACGGACGATTCGGCGTTGCAAAGCGAGGCGTGCACGCTTCAGTTGTCATACCCAAAGGAAGGGTGGCTGAGTCCGGTTTAAGGCACTCGACTCGAAATCGAGCGTGGGGTTAAACTCACCGTGGGTTCGAATCCCACCCCTTCCGCCAATCCAGCTCTTGTTAGCAAATGCGCGGCAGTTGTTCTCCCGAAAGCATGTCCACCACTCGCGTGCCGCCGACGCGCGTATGCATGGTGACAAATTTTGGATGGTCGGACACCACTTCGCCGATGATCGCCGTTCCGCGACCAAGCGGGTGTGCGCGCATGGCGGCGAGGACCGGTTCCACATCTTCCGGCGCGACCACCGCCAGCAGCTTGCCCTCATTGGCCACGTAAAGAGGGTCGAGTCCAAGGATCTCACACGCCCCTTTCACTTCTTCATCAATCGGAATATGCGCCTCTTCCAAAACGATCCCGACCTTGGCTGTTTGCGCGATCTCGGTCAGCGCGCTCGTCACTCCGCCGCGAGTGGGATCGCGCAACACATGCACATCTCTGGCCGCCAGCAGAATCGCTTCGACTAATCCATTCAGCGCCGCCGTGTCACTGGCGATTTCGGTTTCAAATTCCAAACCTTCTCTCACCGACATGATGGCAATGCCGTGCGTGGCAATTGCACCACTAACGAGAACTTTGTCGCCAGCAGTCGCGCGCCCGGGATGAATGTTTACGCCTTCGACGACCTGGCCGATGCCAGACGTGTTGATGAAAATTTTATCGGCTTTACCGCGATCGACCACTTTGGTATCGCCCGTAACGAGTTTTACGCCGGCGCCATCCGCCGCTTCGCGCATCGATTGCACAACGCGCCAAAAATCCTCCATCGGCAGGCCCTCTTCGAGAATGAAGCCGCAGGAAATGTAACGCGGCCGCGCCCCGCACATCGCGAGGTCATTAACTGTCCCGTGCACCGCGAGTTTACCAATGTCGCCGCCCGGGAAAAAAATCGGGCTCACCACATAAGAGTCGGTGCTGAACGCCAGCCGTTCGTCGCCGATCGAAAAAATGGCGCCATCGTGCAAGGGCGCGAGCAGTTCGTTTTGAAACTGTGGCAACACCATTTTCTCGATCAACTGATGACTGAGCTTTCCGCCGCTGCCGTGGGCGAGAACGATTTCCTTGTAGTTCGTGATAGGAATCGGACAGGAGGCGGTGAGAAGTGAAGGGTGATCGGTGATCGGTGATTGTTTCTGCGCCTCTCCAGCGTCGCTCATTTCCACTAATCACCTATCACCAGTCACTAAGCACGCTTTCAAATCACATCCTCGGCCCCGAGCGCGATGTGAATCAAATCCCACAGCACGTGCACGAGCGTGGCATGCACTTCCTGAATGCGGTGAATGCTGTAGGAAGGAACAATGAAGCTGTAATCGGCGATCTCAGGAAAACGTCCGCCGTCCTTCCCCGACCATGCGATCGTGAGCAGCTTTTTCTCGCGCGCGGCCTCGAGCGCATAGATAAGATTGGGCGATTTTCCGCTCGTGCTCACCGCCAGCGCCATGTCGCCGGGTTGACCGAGTAATCGCAATTGATCGATGAAGACGTGGGAGAAATCCGCATCGTTTCCGACCGCGGTCATGGTCGCGATATCTGTCATGAGCGAGACCACCGGAAAGGCGGCGCGCTTCTCGATGATGGGGTGAGTGAACTCGACCGCGAAATGCAGCGCATCACATAAGCTGCCGCCGTTCCCCATGGTCAATAATTTGTGACCCTGGGAAAAACGTTCCGCCATGTCGCGACTAAGCGTTTCGATTTCGTCCGCGTATTTGTTGAAAAACTTCTCCTTCATCTCTACGCTCTCGCCGCATTTGCGCAGGATTTTGGCGCGAAAATTTTCTTGCGACTTGTCTGTGGGAGATTCTATAAGCATACTCACTAGTTTTCCCTCCGAAGCGCCAGGCCTTCCAAATTTGCCAGCTTAGAAGCTTTCAGGTCGAAGCTCCAAAATGTGTCGCAGTCCAGAAGAAGTGCGAGAGAAACGTGAACCACGTCATAGGTGCGAAACCCGTGTCGGGCGGTGTGGCGTAGGGACAGTTCCTCCGCTTGACGTTGTATTTCTTCGTTGGAAATCGTCGCCGGCCGCATGCGCGTGCCAACCTCAGATTGAAATCTCGCCCACGCTATGCCCGCCTGCTCACGAGTTACTTGAGTGCGACCGGGCCCGGCTCCGCGCAGCACATGAAATTGAAGCGCATTACAAAGCTCAATACGGTGAAGCCATGTCACAGGCAATGAACTGGCCTTTCTCTTCCGGGCTTCGTTGATCAACCGCATGACCGCGAACGAATCGGGCAGATCGAGATAAAAGCGGGTGAAAAAATTCGTGTCAGCGTATGGTTTCACTCGCCTCTGATCATTTTATCCACTTCCCGGGCCTGTTTCTTGGTCAACGGCTTCGGGGAAACCCTTTTGATCCACTTTTGTCTTTGCTCCCACCACTCCGTCCAGGCGATGCCATTTCGTCCTGGCAACTCGGGTTGCATGGTGTAGGCGCGACCATTGCGCCGGCGAATTCGCACCGCCCCCTCCGCATCGCAGGTATTGAGGACGCGGGTTGTTTCCCGGTCTAATTCGCGCGCGGTGAAAGTCTTCATGTCCGACATTATGTCGGCGTAGCCGAAACCTCAAGCCGCGCTTTGCGCCGGCTCGGGCTTATTTGCCTCTAAATGTCGGCCGTATGCGTAATAGGCCGCGCAGGCGCCTTCGGCTGAAACCATGGTGGCGCCGAAGGGATGTTCGGGCGTGCATTCCTTGCCGAAGCAGGCGCAATCGTGCGGCTTCTTCACTCCGCGCAGGACCAGACCGCTGATGCAGCGGGCCGGTTCCTGGGTGTTGATTTCCTTCACATCGAAAATGCGCTCGGCATCGTGCTCGCGGAAATCGTAACGCAGTTTGTAACCGCTCTTGGGAATGGAGCCGACGCCGCGCCATTTCCGGTCGCATACTTCGAAAACCTTGTTTACCAGATCCTGCGCCACTCGATTGCCTTCGCGCTGTACCACCCGCGGATATTGATTTTCTACTTCGTATTTTCCCGATTCGAGTTGGCGCACGGTCATGAGCACGCCTTGCAAAATATCGATCGGTTCGAACCCGGTGATGACAATCGGAACTTTGAAGCGCGCGGCCAGCGGTTCGTACTCGCGGTAGCCCATCACGGTGCAAACGTGGCCCGGCCCGAGAAATCCCTGCACGCGATTTTGGGGCGATTGCAAAATGGAAGCGATCGAGGGCGGCACGAGCACGTGCGAAACGAGAATCGAGTAGTTTTTTATTCCTTGCTGTTTCGCCTGCCAGACCGACATCGCGTTCGCCGGCGCGGTGGTTTCAAAACCGATGGCGAAGAACACAACTTTCTTCTCCGGATTAGCGCGCGCGATTTTTAAACAATCGATTGGCGAATAGACGACGCGAATATCGGCGCCGCGCGATTTCAGGATCAACAAATCATCTTTCGATCCGGGCACGCGCAGCATGTCGCCGAAAGAACAAAAAATAACGTCCGGTCGTCGCGCGATGGCGTGCGCCTTGTCGATCATTTCCAGCGAGGTCACGCAGACTGGGCAGCCCGGCCCGTGCACCAATTCAATTTCCGGCGGCAACAACCGGTCGATGCCATACTTGACGATGGAATGCGTTTGCCCACCGCAAACCTCCATCAGCACCCATGGTTTGGTCGTGATGCGGCGAATCTCTTCGACAATTTTTCCCGCGACTTCCTCGTCGCGATATTCGTCGAGGTATTTCATGGGGAATGACGAATGACGATATTCAGCCCGCGTCCTTTTCGGCCTTCGTCATTCGTCATTGTTTCTCGCTTCGTCATTCGGTTTTGTCATTGGAACTCTGGCTGCGTTCGGCGGCCCGCTTCCATTAAAAAATGCGTGGTCAGATTCGCTCGGCTCATCGACGTCCGGCGTACCGAGTTCGCCGAGCTGCTGAAGTTGCTCGAGCGCCTTGTAGGTCTGCGCCGCTTGTTCTTCGTCCACTTTGCTGAGCGCGAAACCAACGTGCACCAGGACGTAATCGCCGGTCTGAACCTCGGGGGTGTATTCGAGGCAGACTTGTTTAACGATGCCGCCGAAATTTGCCCGTCCCATGCGCACGCCGTTGGCGTCGTTCGCGATTTCGAGAAGTTTACCGGGAATGGCGAGACACATTTTTTTAAATGACGAAGCTCGAAATCTGAAATCCGAAATCACCTTCGTTTGTCATTGTTTCGGGCTTCGTCATTCCGGTTTTGTCATTTCCTCCACTTTGCTGATCGCGACTCCGTCGCACAACAGAACTCTATCACCGCAATGAATGTTCGTCAGCAAATCGAGTGGAACTTTTTGCATGGCGCTGGCTACACGAATGCGGCCGAGTTTCATCCCATTCTCCTCGAAAATCTCAATGATTTCGCCGTAGATTAGATTCATTCATTGTTAGTCGCTGGCTTCGATGAACTCGGCGTTGACGCCGAAGCCGACCATCGCGACGCCGCCGATGGTGTTGCCGATCAAGGTGGGAAGCAGATAGCCGCCGAGACATTGTCCCCAGGAAAGCGCGCCGAGTGAGACAAGATAGAAGCTTTCGATATTACCCGCGATGATGTGCGGAAATCCGGCGAGCCCTACCAGGTAAGCCAGGACGATGATCACCCAGATGCGGGCGGAATCGGCAAAGGGCAATAGCCAGACCATGAGCGCGATGAGCCAACCGGCCAAGATGCCGCGGAGCAAAAGTGTGCCGAACGCGGGCGCGACCGACTCCTGCGCGATTTTCATGAAACTTTGGCGTACGTTTTCCTCGAAGAAATTGGTGTGACCAAGGAGCCACGCGAAAATGAAAGCGCCGACCAGGTTGGCGGCGAGGACGACCGCCCAAAGCCGAAGAACGTTTCCTAGCATCGCGAGTTTTTTATTGCGCAGGAGCGGAAGAATTGCAGTCAGCGTTGTTTTCGAAAACAACTGCTGGCGTCCCAGCACAACGATGAGGAAACCGACGGCGTACCCTAGTTTTGTCAGGAGCGGACGCCAGGGCGCATCCGGCAAACGCGAGCGCAGAAGTCCTTCTGCGACCAGCGAAAACCCCATCGACAAGCCAGCCGATAAACCCGAAAGCGCGAGCTCGGTGTTGTTGCGCGTGAGCTCGTGTTCGCCTTCGCGATAGACCGCCTGGTAAATGACCTCGCCCGGCGGCGATTCGCGTTCCCGAATTTGCTTCTCCTTTTTCTCGCTCTTGGATTGTGCGGCCATGGATTAACCGTTGCGCTGAGTCAAAACGGCCGCAACGACCTGGCCGAGCGCAATTCCACCGTCATTCGGCGGGATACGTTGATGCCAATACGGCTGGAAATTTTCCGCGCGTAACCGTGCAATCGCGCCTTCGGTCAGATACCGGTTTTGAAAACACCCCCCGCTCAAAATCAGTTTGGATTGCCCGATTTTGTGAGCGATTGCGACGATTGTCTCGATCAGCATGTTGTGAAATTTGGCGGCGATCGATCCGCGCGTCGCTCCACTTTTTATATCGCCAAGGATGGCACGAACGGCCGGTTCCCAATCAATCACCACCGGATCGGTCTCCGTGAGTTCGAACGGATAAGACTCGCGCACGCTATCATCGGCGCAGAATTCCAGTTCCATCGCCGCCTGGCCTTCGAACGAAGACCGCTCACGCAAGCCAGTTAACGCGGCGACGGCGTCGAACAATCTTCCGGCACTCGAGGTAAGCGGCGAATTGATTTTCTTGGAAAGCATTTGCCGCAAGATCGGGGACTCATTTTCGACAAAGGGCAAATCGCGTTTGTCCCAAAGCTCGTCGCCAAAAATTTCGTGAAGAAGACCGAGCGCACTTCGGCGTGGTTCCTTGACCGCGCGGTCTCCACCCGGCAGACGAAACTGCCGGAGATGAGCGATTCGATCAAAAGATCCTTCCTCGTTCGCGAGCAAAAATTCTCCGCCCCAGATTGTCCCATCTGTTCCGTAGCCGGTGCCGTCCCAGGCGACGCCGAGGGCGGGTGCCTCGATTTCATTCTCAGCCATGCACGATGCGACGTGCGCGAAATGATGTTGGACAGGGACGAGACGCGTCGATTTTTCCTGGGACTGCGCGAATTTCGTCGAAAGATAATCGGGGTGAAGATCGTGAGCGATGACGTCGATTTTTGCATCGTAGAGGCGCGGCAAATCTGCGGCCGCCTGGGTGAACGCATCGTAAGCCGGTTTCGTTGCCAGATCGCCGATGTGCTGGCTAACAAAAATATTTTCGGCGAGACCGAGAGCGACTGTATTTTTTAAATGCGCGCCGACCGCGAGAATAGTTTCGGATTTGTCCGAGCCGGACGAGCGTTGATTTCGGATTTCGGATTTTGCCGAAATCGGCAATGGCGCGTAACCGCGAGCACGGCGTAGCACTGTCTCGCGACCAGCAATAATCCTCACGATGGAATCATCGACGTGGCGAACGATCGGGCGATCATGCACGAGAAAAAAATCCGCGATTCCGCGCAACCGCTCGATTGCTTCATGTTCATCGATGCAAATCGGCTCGTCGCTCAAATTCCCGCTCGTTGCGACCACCGGAAAATTCAGCTCGCGCATGAGCAAATGATGGAGCGGCGTGTAAGGCAACATCACGCCGAGGTTTGGATTTCCGGGAGCGAGTTGTAGGGCAACCGCTCCGGTTGCCTGGGCAGGCGAAGCGCCCGCCCTACAATTTCGCGCCAGCAACACAATCGGACATTCGGGCGAAGTAAGTAGCCGCCCTTCCAACTCCGAAATTTTGCAAATCGTGCGCACCGCCTCGAGCGAAGAAAACATGACCGCGAACGGTTTTTCCTCGCGATGCTTGCGTTCGCGCAGTCGCGTAACTGCCGTGTCGTTCCGTGCATCGACGATTAGCTGAAAACCGCCAATGCCTTTGAGTGCGAGAATTTTTCCAGATCGAATAATCTCGGCTAGCTGTTCTAATGCCAGCTCGCGTTCGGAAATTGCCGTGCCTTCTTCGTTCCAAAGCTGAAGCTGCGGTCCGCACCGCGGGCAGGCATTCGGTTGCGCGTGAAAACGGCGATCGCGCGGATCGCGATATTCGCGCTCGCAGTCCGCGCACATCACAAATCTTTTCATCGATGTGTTGGCGCGATCGTAAGGCAGCGCCTCGATGATGGAAAAACGCGGTCCGCAATTGGTGCAGTTGGTGAATGGGTACGCGAACCGGCGATTGGCCGGATCGAAAATCTCGCGCAAGCAATCGGCGCAGGTCGCGAGATCGGGAAGAATGAGCGCACTCTTCCCTCCCGCTTCTGTGCTCTCGCGAATCTCGAAATCGGTGTAGCCAATGGGATCGAGAAAGGAAGACTCCAGGCCCTGAATAACCGCACGCGAAGGCTTCTCGTCTCTTAACCTAACGAGAAATAGACGCAGCAAATCGTCGCCGCCCTCGACTTCGATGAAAACACCCTGCGCCGAATTTGCAACCCAGCCTTTAAGCTCGAGCTCTCTCGCCAGCCGATAAACAAAGGGCCGAAATCCCACCCCCTGCACCGCGCCGCGCACGATTGCTTTGAGGCGCTCCGTTTTCATCCGTCATACCTATATTGCCAAAACGTCGAAATCCGAATGACGACGTCCGAAACAATGACCTAATGACGAATTACGAAGAAGGTCGCTGCGGACTTCGTCATTCCATTCCGTAAGGAACGGCGTTGCTAGGGAGTACGGGCTGCCAGCCCGTTTCGTCGCGGCAGTCTGCCGCACTTTCGTCACGTCACATGATGGGGGAGATTCTTCGCTTCTGTCGCTTTCTCCGGAGCCTTCCCATTGGCAGGAGATTTGATCCAATGCAAAAGCTCGCCGGCACTCCTCCCCGCGGACATCTTCGACGATGCGATAGCTCCCAAAGTTCGTCGCGGCTAGCAGCCGCGACCAAGGGGGGCTGACAGCCGTGCTTCCCGGACCTGACGCACAGTTTCATTTTAAAAGTCCAGCAGTGGCCTTTTTCAGAGGTTTGCCGAATGAGCCTTAGTGCTCGTGATCGTGCGAGCGGTGGCGGTGGGGGTGCGAATGGACGAGACCACCTTCGTGCCAATGACGATGGACGTGCACCAACCCAGTTTGTTTGAGGAGGTTCTCATCGCTTAGCACCTCGGCCGGCGTGCCAGCCGCGGCGAGTTCTCCCTCCTGCAAAACGAAACAATAATCGGCGATTTGCTCAAGAATGTTCAGGTCGTGCGTGGCGGTGATGACCGTCCGTTTTCCGGCGCAATCGAGCAAATAATCGATCATCCAATTGCGGCTGCGCGGGTCGAGGCTGGCGGTTGGTTCGTCGAGCAAAAGCACTTCCGGCTCGAGAATCAAAACCGAGGCCAGCGCCACGCGTTTCTTTTCGCCTTCGGAAAGACGATGGGGTGCGCGCTCGGCCAGATGCGACAAAGCCATCGCTGAGAGCACTTCTGCGATGCGGCGGCGAATTTCTTCCGTGTCCCAGCGCAATTGCAGCGGCGCGAACGCGAGTTCGTCGAAAACGGTTGGATTGAAAAGTTGCACGTCAGGATTCTGAAAGAGGAGCGCGACGCGGCGGCGGAAATCGAAGGCGAACGATTCGTCTTTAAATTGGGCGGATGCGAGAGGTTGTCCGTCGAACAAAATCGAGCCGCTCTCAGGAAAACCGAGGCCATCGAGCAAGCGCAGCAAAGTCGATTTCCCGGAACCGTTCGCGCCGAGAATGGCGACGCGCTGCCGGTCCGCGATTGAAAAGGTAACGTCGCGCAGCGCCGCAGTTTCCGGGTAGCGATAACTGACGTTGCGTAATTCAAACGCGTTCATTCTCAACCAGCCCAAATGAGAGTGACCGCGGCGGCCAGAAAAAACGTGAGCGCGATCCAATCACGCTTTTGCATTGCCATTTGTTGGAACGTGTAAATTTCGCCGCGAAAGCCGCGCGATTGCATGGCTGCGTAAACTTCGGCACTCAAGTCTAGGCTGCGACTCATCAGCACGCCGGTGTTCGCGGCCGCGAGACGACGGCGTTGCGAGCCATCGAGGCGGCCGACCATTCGGCTGCGGCGCGCTTCGAAAAGATCGTGCGCGGAACGAAGCAGTAAAAAAATGTAGCGCTGGGTCATGCCAATGATGAGCACGATCATTCGCGGCAGGCGAAAAACGCGGAGCGCTTGCAGCAGTTGCGTCCAGCGCGTCGAAAGAACCAGAACGAGAACGCAGGTCGCAGCCGTTTCGGCGCGGCTCATGAGAAACGCGGCCGCACGCAATCCCGGCCAGGTAATATCGATCGGGCCGCGCATCGCAATTGCACCGGGTGTGAAAAAGATCGCCGGCAGCGCAATCAAGCCAGTGAAAAAAAGAACGGGCAACCACGCTCGGAAAGCAAGCGCGCGAGCTGAAATTTTCGAGAAAAGTGCCAGCGCGGTAACGACCACGAAAATAATGGTGATGACCCAAAGCGCGCGCGCAGCAATGGTGGCGATAACGAGCGCCAGAAAACCGGCCAACTTCACTCGCGGGTCGAGTCGTTGCAGCAAACCTTTGCGCTGCGCGAATTCTTCCGCGGCGACCGCGCGTTCCAGAATGGCAAAAAATGAAGCGAGATTCCGCTCGAGAAAAGATGGGCGCACCATCTTAGGAACCGGAGAGCGCAATCCGCCGACCGAGCAATCGAGAGATCGAGCTCGCCAGCAGACAGATCAAAATAATCAGGCCAGTGCCGATGAGAGCCGACATGATGTAGCCGAACGGTGCGCTCTTCAGAAATGAGGGCGCATAATTTGGAAACGGCGCAGTCCAGACGGTGGAAAGTTTTTCCAAGCCTGCCGGCGTTTGCGCTGGAGCCTGCGATTGGAACGAGGCGCCGGCAATTGCCGCGCGCGTCTCTGCGTTTTGGAAGTCACCCGCGCCCCATTCACCCCACGCTTTCCCCGCGGCGAGAAGGCCGAGCGGGGTCAGTATCATTAAACATGCCAGCGCCAGCCAGAGACGGCGCATGCTTTTCCACTCAAAGGCGATCGGTGCGGGAAGTTGCGTGGTTGCAGCGTCCGGGGCGGAGGCGGCGAGTAATGCGGGCTCGGCGCGTTGCAGCCACGCAACCACGCCCGCCGAAATCACCAGCTCGGCCATTCCGGCAAAAGTCAGGTGCCCGATCAACATCGCCGGAATTGAAATCTGCAACGGATAAGGCGCATAAAGCGGCACACCCCCGGCATCGTGAAAAAGCATCGGTTGGAAACCGAATTCGATCGCGGCGCAGAGCGCGGAAATATTAATCGCGACGTAGCCGGCGCAACCAGCCGCAAAAATCCGGCGCGGCGACGTCACGGCCGCCCTGCCGGAAATCGCGCGATAGATCAGGTAACTCACGAGCGATCCCACAATCGCCATGTTGAAACAGTTCGCGCCAAAAGCGGTGATGCCGCCGTCGCCGAAAAAAAGCGCCTGAATCAAAAGCGCAATCGAGATGGCGAGGATCGAAGCCCACGGCCCGAGCACGATCGCCGCCAAGCCCATCCCGACGGCGTGCCCGGTCGTTCCGCCAGGCAGCGGCAGATTGAACATCATGACGACAAACGAAAACGCTGCGAACACCGAAACTAGCGGCACGAGCCGCGGCCCAATCGCGCGTTGCACACGTTTAATCGCCACGTACCAAAATGGAAACGCACCACCGTACATCACCGCGCAAGTTGAAGGACTCAGGTAACCGTCGGGGATGTGCATTACGTTTCAGGCCGGCAAATCCTTGCCCGTGCTCGTCACCGTCAAACGCCCGTGCTTGACCCCCTTGGCGGCGATGAGTTGATCGGCCATACGCTTGACCGCGGTCGCTTTCCCGCGGGCGACCAGCACCTCGAGGCAATTATCGTGGTCGAGATGCACGTGCATGGTAGCGATGATCAATCCCGGGTGATTGTGCTGCATCGCGGTCAGCATTTCCTGAACGCGCCGGGTATGATGATCATATACCAGCGTAATCGTGCCCGCAATCTCGCCGCGGCGCTGTTGCGTGCGGTGCTCGACCAAATGATCACGAATCATATCGGCCACCGCCAGTGAGCGATTGTCATATCCCTTCTGTCTCATCATGTGATCGAGCTCGCGAAAAAGATCGGGTTGGAGGGAAACGGTAAATCGCGCGGCAGTATCTTTTTTCATATCGTATTACGAATCGTATTGACAGTAATATTAAAGCAGCAGCTTCAGGCTTCGAGGTTCATCCGCAAAACCAACTCCATCCTAAGCAAAATCGATGAGCAAGAAAACATTCATCCGCAAGAAGGGGGCGACCGTCAACGCACTGACGTTGCAACCGATGCGTCGCAATCACCTGGCGTCTTGTGCCCGGCTTTACGCTGCGGTGTTCAATAACGATCCGTGGGATGGCAGATGGACCACTAGGACGGCGAGAAAACATATTCAAGACACGTTTGGTAACCCGAACTTCCGCGGGATTGTCGGGCTGGGGGACCATGAGCTAGTTGGCTTCGCGTACGGTTCAATTTCTCAATGGGAGAACGAGTGCCGTTTCTATTTGCACGAAATGTGCGTGCTCGGCCGCAAGCAGGGCGCGGGAGTCGGCACTCGGTTGCTAACTCGTCTTATAAGAAGACTAAAAGCAGAGAAGATATCTCAGATCTCACTCGGGACGGAGCGCGACAAACCAGCGAAGGACTTTTATCTGAAGCTCGGATTCGAGGTTGATCCAAGTATAATAATCATGAGTAAGCGCTTGACTCGTGGGCGATAAACTACATGCCGTAAAATCAATCCTGCCGTCATCCCGGGTGGACCGCAGCGGCAGCGCGGGATCCCGGGAAGTCAGCTTAAGGATTTCGCAGCGGGATCCCTCGACTTCGCTCGGGTTGACACACGATATCCAATGTTAATGAAACCTACGGTCGCTTCATTGTTGCTTATCGGCCTGCTGATCGGGACTTTGTTCGCGCACGAAACCTGGCTGGCGCCGTCCACCTTTCCCAGCCCAGTTGGCGAGAAAGTCCGTTTTGACCTGACGAGCGGTCTGAAATTTCCCGACCTTTTACGCCATCAAACCGGAGCGAATCGCAGAAGCCCACTTTCGCCTTGCGGGTGGTCAATTCGACCTTAAGCCGTTCGTACGCGAAAAGAATTCGTTGCGGTTCGAGCAGACCTTCACCCAAAGCGGCGTAGTAACTGCATGGCTTAGACTTCTTCCCAAGGCGTTGGAACTTCCGGACGCCAAAGTCGCTGAGTATTTGAAGAAATTAACGCTCCCCAGGAAGTTCGCGATACCTGGTTGCGCTGGAAAGGGCATGGTAGGTGGAAAGAAACCTACACGAAGTGCGCGAAGACTTTCCTAACGATTGGCGGCGAGAAGGATGATGGTACATGGAAAACGCCGACTGGAATGCCGTTGGAAATTGTGCCCCTGAGTAATCCGACTAGGTGGAAAGTAGATGACAAAGCGGAGTTCCAATTATTGGAGAATGGCGATCCGCTGCCGAATATCTCAGTTGGTCTGATCGCGGACAAAAATAGCCAGCGCATCTTCGTGATGACCGACGCTGATGGTCGCGCAAGCTTCGTTCTGGCAAAGCCAGGACGCGTCTTGCTTTTCGCAACTCACCTTCATCCGCGTGCCGACCGGACGTGGGAAAGCAACTTCACTACTCTAACTACTCAGGTCGCTCCGTGACCGAAGAATTGTTTCTCTTACTAACAATTGCGCCCAATAGAAGGCGCGCATCGCGACTCACCCGCCGTAGGCCGGTTCGCGCTTGGCGTATCTTACGCTTCGGATCGCGCACTCGGTTCCTTCGATCGCTTCCGCCGCTTTGTTGCAGCCGGGACATTGCAGCGTCGCGACCGGCGTTCCATGCAGCGCTCCATCCCAATATGTCGGCCGGCCAGTGTAAGAACAGTGCGGACAAGCAACTTTACCGGGCACTGACTCGATCGTTAAGGTGGAACCAGCAATCGGTAGTTCGGTAATGATTGAGTCGTAGCAGAAACGCAGTTGTTCGTCTTCGATCTGAGTGAACTCACCGATCGCGACGCGGACTTCGACTATTTTTTTATCCGGATTTTGCTCCGCAAAATCGAGCAGCTTCTCGACTAATCCAGAAGCGATCGAGAATTCGTGCATCCTGCGCCGGCCCTAGATAGCCAGCAGCGTTGCGGCGACTTCATCGACCCCGATATCTTTTTTGCAGCTGGTCGGGATGACTTTGATGTCGGGCTTGAGCTTGTGCACGTCGTCGATGAGCTGATCGACGCTCACTTCCATCGCTTCGGCGAGATCAGTTTTGTTAATTACCACGACCTGGGCACCGAGGAACATGTGCGGATGCTTGCGCACCATCCACGGACCTTCGGTCACGCTCACGACGACGACGCGCGCTTTGGAACCTAACGGGAATTCCGCAGGACAAATCAGATTGCCGATGTTCTCGATGAAAATCAGTTTCAGATTTTCGAGCGGAATTTTCTTCAAACCTTTGCCGACAAGGTTGGCGTCGAGATGACAACCATTGATGGTGGCAATCTGAACGACCGGCACGTTTTGTTTTGCGATTGCGTCGGCATCGGCGCTGGTGGTGGCGTCGCCGTTGAAAACTGCCACACCCATTTTGTCCTTTAGCTTCTCTACCAGCTTGGTGATGAGGGTGGTTTTGCCGGAACCGATCGCGCCCATGAAGTCAATGGCGGTGGTGCCATTCTTATCGAGAAGAGCGCGATTTTCGTCAGCTAACTTCTTGTTAGCTTCGAGCAGGCTATGTTCTAGCTCAATGTCGTAGATTTCGTCGGGTTGTGCTTCTAGTGTGATCATAAGGGAAATGACGAAGGTCGAATGACGAAACCCGAATCAATGACGAATGAAGGAATGACGAAGGATTTGGCCCGCTAACTCTTCGTCATTCGTCATTTGTGCTTCGTCATTACTTTTAATTAGTGGGCGAGGCCGGCAAACGCCGTCGGGGTATGCTTTTGCTGCAACACTTTGCCTTTGCCGAGATACATGTGCACACCGCAGGGCAAACAGGGATCGAAGCTGCGCACGGTGCGCATGATGTCGATACCCTTGAACTTGTCCGGCCCGTTCTCCTCGAAAAGCGGGCAACCTTGCACCGCATCTTCGTAGGGCCCGGGCGTGCCGTAAATGTCGCGAGGGTTCGCGTTCCACGGCGTCGGCGGATAGGGATGGTAGTTGGCGATTTTTCCGCCGCGAATAACGAGGTGATGCGACAAGACGCCGCGCACCGCTTCGTGGAACCCGCAGCCGATTGCTTCATCGGGAACTTTGAACGGAGTGAACGTGGCAGTGCGACCAGCGTGCACTTCCGCCAAGGCTTTTTCGATGAAGTAGTAGGCAGCGGCGCAGGCGTACACCTGGAAGTAAGTGCGGGCGCGGTCGCGCTCGATGGTATTGCTCCACTTCGGAATGCTCCAGGTGTATTCCTTTTCCGGTTTGGTGGCAGTCTTGGGTAAACGCATCCGCACTGTGCCGTCGCCCGGAGCTTTGACATAACCGATATCGACCAAGCCGGAGAGCGCGGTCGCCCACAAGCGTGCGAGCGGTCCGCCGCCGGTGTCGAGGGCGAGATGATCGTCGGTGCGTTTGTCCAGCCAGCGCGGCGACATGACCCAACTGTAGTTATCGGCGAAGTTGCGCTTTTGCGGTTTCGGAATGGTGGTCTGGTTCCACGGGTGGCGTTTGTCGATCGGATTGCCGAGCGGATCGGTCTTGACGAAGGTCTCGCCGTTATCGGCCCAATCTTCATAATAAGAAGAGCCGAGCAGGATGCGCATATTGACGTTGATATCGACGAGATTGTTGGTCACGAGTTTGCCATCGACGATGACGCCCGGGGTGACGAACATCGCTTTGCCCCATTTATCCATCGTCTTGTAGTCGTAATCGCAGACATCGGGATCCTGGAAGGAACCCCAGCAGCCAAGTAGAATGCGGCGGTTGCCTACTTCTTCGTAACCGGGCATCGCTTCATAGAAAAAATCGAAGAGATCGTCGTGCAATGGCAGGCAGCGCTTCATAAACTCGGCGTATTTTGTCAGGCGCACCAGAAAATCGGTGAAGACCTGAATCGAAGGCACGGTGCCGACGCCGCCCGGGTAAAGCGTGGACGGGTGGACGTGACGGCCTTCCATTAGACAAAACATTTCGCGACAGAGCCGGCTCATGATCAGGGTCTCGCGGTAGAACTCGCCTTCGAACGGATTTAGCGCGTGCATGATGTCGCCGATGGTGCGGTAGCCATGGTCCTTCGCGTGCGGTGCCTCTGCTTTCGTGGCCTTTTCCCAGACGCTCGGATTGGTTTCCTTCACCATCATCTCGCAGAAATCGACGCCGACCAGGTTGTCCTGAAAAATGCAATGGTCGAACATGTATTCGGCCGCTTCGCCGAGGTTGACGATCCATTCGGCCAGCGGCGGCGGTTTGATCCCGTAAGCCATCTGCTGGGCGTAACAGGAGCAGGTCGCGTGATTATCACCGCAAATGCCGCAGATGCGGCTGGTGATGAAATGCGAATCGCGCGGGTCCTTGTTCTGCATGAAGATCGAGTAACCGCGGAAGATCGACGAGGTGCTGTAACACTCGACCAC
>DAIOVO010000001.1:77393-80648 GCA_036758965.1 Chthoniobacterales bacterium | reverse complement strand
TAAATCCCGAGGCTGCCGACGATGCGGGTGATCGGGTCCCACGACATCTCGACGAGATTGCCGTGCGGGGCGGAGGTTCCTCTTTGCGGTGCAGTAACGGTTTCAGGCATAATCTATTCCTTGTTAGTTCTAGAAATTGTTAGTTGCGACTATTGGCGTAATATTTTGGCTCGTAACCGGTGGTTAGCTCGGCGCGCGGATGCCGCCATTTCGGTTCCTTGTTCACGGTGTTGTTAGTCATAGAGCGTAACCCACGCAAAATCCCACCCCACATCCCGACCACCTTGGTCGAGAGCGCGGAGCCCGGAGGGGCATCCATGAAGGGCATAAATTTATCCGGAAATCCGGGCATGGTGCAGCCGATGCAGATGCCGCCGACATTCGGGCAACCACCAACGCCATCCATCCAGCCGCGCTTGGTCACGTTGCAATTAACGACCGGCCCCCAGCAGCCGATTTTCACCAGACACTTGGGTGAACCGTACTCCAGCGCGAAATCGCCTTGCTCATAATAACCGGCGCGATCGCACCCCTCGTGCACGGTTTTGCCGAAGAGCCATTGCGGACGCAGTTGATCGTCCAGCGGAATAACCGGCGCCAGACCAGCGACCTGGTAAAGCAGATAGAGAATTGTCTCCATCATGTTATCAGGTTGCACCGGGCAACCGGGGACATTCACGATGGGAAGGCCAGCTTTCGATTTCCAATCCCAGCCCAGATAATCCGCCAAACCCATGGCGCCGGTAGGATTGCCTTGCATGGCGTGGATGCCGCCATAGGTCGCGCATGTTCCAGCGGCGATTATCGCGGTCGCTTTCGGCGCGAGCCGGTCGATCCACTCATTGGTCGTGATCGGCTGGCCGGTGTCGGGATCGGTGCCCATGGCGGCCCAGTATCCTTCGCTCTTGATCTTCTCGTTCGGAATCGAGCCTTCCATCACGAGCACAAACGGCTCGAGTTTTCCGGCGGCGGCATCGAACCACCATTTCATAAAATCGTCGCCCGTCTCGTAGGCCAGCACGGGATTGTGCAGATGCACCTTGGGCAGGCCGGGTATCGCTCCCATCACCACGTCTTCGATGCTCGGGAGACTCGCTGCCGTGACTGACACTGAATCACCATCGCAACTCAAACCCGTCGTCATCCAAATGACATGGATTTCTTTCACGTCCGGCGGACGGTCCGCAATGATTTGAGGTGATGGCATAATTTCGGTTCCTCCACTTCGCGCCGCCGCGGAGTGTCCGGGCAAGCGCATTTAATTTCTTCGCTTCGTTTACATAAAACAGGCAGTCCTAAAAAATTCGGAAAATTTTCTCACATGTTCTTCAACTTGAAGTAACGCACCAGCTCCGGAATCATCGAGACTGTGCCGGCGACGATGGCCAGGAGAGTCAAGTTGGCCACTATCTTCCATGCTAAAAGAGCTACGTCTCCTTTGTCTGCTTCGCAATTTTTCATTTCCATTTACCCCGTTTGTCCTGCGTCTCTGCGACCATATATCCATATATGAATACGTCGCCGTTGGCCGCTTCGGACTCACATCCCTTTCAGTTTAAAATATCGCACCATTTCAGGAATCATCGCGAGAATGGAAATCACAATTACCAGCGCGACGATAATTCCCAAAATAATCCATGCCCAAAGAGCGACACTCATGTCTCACCTCCGTTGCTTGATTTTTCCGCTGAAAATTCGCCGATCAGGTTCTCGATCATTTCGATCGCAGCCGGAATTGCCGCGCGCACGCTCGCGCTCAAACCGATCTCATCCGTCTCGAGAACTTCCGGCTCGCAACCAACGATTAATAAACGGCCCGGCGCGCCTCCGAGCGAGCGGACCATTTGCAGGACGTGCATCGGATTCATTCCATGAGCATTAACTGCCACGTCCCCGCCCGTGTCCAGATTATTTAATTCCGGCTCGATCAGATAGGTTGTTCCAGGAACGTTGCCGCGCGCGGTGGCGTCGATCAAAATTGTCGCGTCGTTGTTCTCCATCATCGCATAGGCCAGATCGTAACTGCGAATTCCGAAATCGATCACGCGCACACCTTCGGGCAGCGAGCGTTGCGCCAGCTCTTTCGCCACCTCACAGCCAAAAGCGTCGTCGCCGAAGAAAATGTTTCCAACGCCGGCGACCAGGATTCGCTTCATCCGATCACTTCCCGCAGGGCCGCGATGCATTTTTTATTTTGTTCCATCGTGCCGGTGGTAATGCGCACCCACTGCGGAAGTTCGTAACCGCTCATTGCGCGCACGATCACTTTGTGGTGCAACAGCGCGCGGAAAATTTTCTGCCCGTCGCCAACATTTACCAGCAGAAAATTCCCCGCGCTCGGCACGAACTCAAGCTCGAGAGCGCGAAGTTCCTTTTCGAAAAACGCGCGGCCTTCATCCACCACCCGCCGTGTCTCGCGCACATGCGCTTCGTCACCGAGTGCCGCCAGCGCGCCCGCCTGAGCAACCCCGCTCACGTTGAACGGCTGCCGCGTTTTTTGCATTACTTCGATTAACTCCGGCCGCGCGATTCCGTAGCCGACACGCAGGCTCGCCAGCCCATGAATCTTCGAAAAAGTGCGAAGCACCACGACGTTCCGGCCTTCGCGCACATAACGCAGCGTATCGGGCGGATCGTCCACGAATTCGTAATAAGCCTCATCGAGAACGACAATCAGCGGCGATGGAACGCGATCGAGAAAATCGGTCAGCGTTTTCTGGTCGAGCAAAGTTCCCGTTGGGTTGTTCGGGTTGGCAATGAAAATGATTTCCGTTTTATCGTCGATCTCCGCCAGCATCGCTTCGAGGTCGTGTCCGAAATTTTTGCTCTGCGCCTCCACCGTTTCCGCGCCGAAAACGCGCGCGATAATTTTGTAGGCGATAAACGCGTGCTCGGAAGTAAGAATGGCGTCGCCCGGTTTTAGAAACGCGTGCGCCAGCAGCTCGATGATTTCGTTGGAGCCATTCCCGAGAATCAAATTTTCGGCGCCGATCTTTAGTTTTTGCGCGAGCGCATTGCGCAAATAAAAAGCGCCGCCATCTGGATAAAGCTGCGCGGTTTCCAATGCCGCCCGCATGGAGGCAATCGCCTTGGGCGAAGGCCCGAGCGGATTTTCATTCGAGGCCAGCTTGATGATTTCCGCCGGATCGCAACCGAGCTCGCGCGCCGTTTCTTCGATTGGTTTTCCCGGCTGATAAACTTTCAGCCCGCGCAAATGCGGATTAGCGATGTCCCAGATCGATTGCACCGCTGCAG
>DAIOVO010000001.1:75761-77383 GCA_036758965.1 Chthoniobacterales bacterium | reverse complement strand
AGCTTAAGCAAAATCGCGCGCGGGAAAAGACTCGCGAGCGCGCGCGTTTCCCGCAAACTTTGCCGCATGCAGAATTTTCAATTTCTCGCCGATGCCGGTTTGTTCGGCGTCACCGTCAACGCTTGGAAAATTTTGGGGTGGACCGGCAACGTCGTTTTCGGCGCGCGCTTCATCATTCAATGGATTGCTTCCGAGCGCGCGCGCAAAAGCGTCATCCCGATCGGTTTTTGGGAATGCAGTGCGATTGGCTCGGTGTTGCTGTTGATTTATTTTGGTTTTTACCGGCACGATTCCGTCGGCGTCCTGAGTGCGCTTTTTCCGCTCCCGGTTTATCTGCGCAACCTCTATTTCCGCTACACACAAACGCAGCCGAAACATCCGGGAAATGAGCCGCGCCCGCCCGAGTGAACGACGCCTTTGGAATCCCGCGGAAACCTAGCGCAGCCGAGGGATCCCGCCGCGAAACCTTGAAGCTTTCCTTCTAAAAAGCTAGGTTCAAGGAAGCGCGACGGGATCCCTCGGCTGCGCTCGGAATGACGAACGAAATAATTTATCTCGATAATAACGCCACCACCCCGATCGACCCGGCGGTGCTGGAAGCGATGCTGCCGTTTTTGCAAAATGAATTTGCCAATCCCTCCAGCGGCTACGCTTCCGCCGCGCGCGTGCGGGACGCGATCGAGCGCGCGCGCGCGCAAGTGGCGCAATTGCTCGGCTGCGAGTCACGCGAAATTATTTTTACCAGTGGCGGAACGGAATCGAACAACGCCGCCTTTCATTCCGCCACCATTGCCTGGCCGGACCGAAAACACATCGTTACCACCGCGGTCGAGCACAGCGCCGTTTTGCGCCCGGCGGAAGATTTTCAGAAATGCGGCTACGAAGTCACTTTTCTTGGCGTCGATCACGAGGGCCAGATCGACTTGAAAAAATTTGCCGATTCGCTTCGTCCCGATACCGCGCTCGCTTCCGTGATGTGGGCCAACAACGAAACCGGCGTCGTTTTTCCGATGCAGGAAATCGCGGAGATCGCGCGCGAAAAAAATGTCGCGCTCCACACCGACGCCGTCCAGGCCGCCGGCAAAGTGCCAATCGATTTGTCGAAAACGCCGCTGCAATTTCTCTCGATCTCGGGACACAAATTGCATGCGCCCAAAGGCGTCGGCGCGCTTTATGTGAATCGGCGCGCCCGATTCCGGCCATTCATTCTTGGCGGAAGCCACGAGGACGGCCGGCGCGCCGGAACGGAAAACACGGCCTCGATTGTGGCGCTCGGAAAAGCGGCCGAGATTGCAACCCGGAATTTGCGCGAGGAAGAAACGCGCCTGCGTCCGCTGCGCGATCATTTTGAACAGGCCTTGTTAGAAAAAATCGCCGGCGCGCGAATCAACGGCGGCGCCGCGAAACGCCTGCCCAATACTTCCAGCATCAGCTTTGACGAAATCGAGTCGGACGCGGCGTTGCTTTTGCTCGACCAGCAAAATCTTTGCTGTTCCGCCGGCTCGGCTTGCCGGACCGGATCGCTCAAACCATCCCACGTCTTGAGCGCGATGGATTTGGTCGACAAAAAAATGCGCGGCAGCCTGCGTTTTTCGCTCAGCCGTTTTACCAGCGAGGAAGAA
>DAIOVO010000001.1:50080-75751 GCA_036758965.1 Chthoniobacterales bacterium | reverse complement strand
GTCGATCGGGCGCTCGAAATCATCCCGCGCGTCATCGAAAAATTGCGCGCGCTTTCGCCGGCGCTGGCGTAATTCCGTCATTGGCGACTGTCCGTTGATTCCATGCGCAAATCGATGAAACGTCCGCGCCGGGGAAAAAAGGATCACTGGCTTAACCTGCGTTGGTGGGAGTTGGAGCTCGGCGAATGGATCGCGCTCGCTCTCGCTTCGCTGGCGATGGTCGCGCTTGTTTGCATTTTTCTGATTCGGCGGCACACCCTCGATTATCACCGCGAACATACTTTCACGGTCAGCGACCCGGAGTTTCCAGGATCGGCGTTAGCGCTGGCCGATCCGGTGCCGATCGCCGGTAACGCCATCGAATTGCTGCAAAATGGCGATGAGTTTTTTCCCGCGATGCTGGAGGCAATCCGCGGCGCGCAGAAGACGATCAACTTCGAAGCTTACATTTTTTATTCGGACGAAGTTGGCCATGCCTTTCGTGATGCGCTGGCCGAGCGCGCCCGGGCCGGTGTGGAGGTGCGCATGATTTTGGACGGCCTCGGTTCGAGTTGGAGTTTGGATAACTCCGATGTGCGGGTGCTGCAAAAGGCCGGCTGCAAATTCCATTATTATCATCCCACTCTTTCGCTGCGTTTCGACCGCACCAATCGCCGCACGCATCGGCGCGTGATGGTGGTGGATGGCCGGGTCGGATTCACTGGTGCGATTGGTTTTGCCAAACAATGGGCAGGGCACGCGCAGGACAAGGAGCATTGGCGCGATATCGAGGCGCGCGTCCACGGCCCGTTAGTAAACCAGTTACAGGCCGCGTTTCAGGAGCACTGGGCGAAAGTCGCGGACGAAGCCTTGAGCGGGGCGGACCAGTTTCCCGCCCTACCTAACGCGGGGAATCTCCATGCGCAGGCAGTCAGTTCCCATTCGTTCTCCATCGCACCGGTGCCGCTGGTGGAGGCGGTCGCCTTTGCCGCAGCCACCAAACGCCTTTGGATCACCAATTCCTACTGCACACCAACCCAGGACCAGGTTGATCTCCTAACAAAAGCTATGCAACGCGGCGTGGATGTGCGCCTTCTTCTGCCGGGCGAAAACAACGACCAGCCCATCACCAAGTCGGCCGGGCGCGCCGCTTATGGGAAATTGCTCGAAGGCGGCGCGAAGATTTTTGAATACCAGCCGACGATGATTCACGTGAAATCGATGGTGGTGGACGGCCTCTTCGCCATGGTCGGCTCGTCGAATCTCGATCCGCGCTCGGCTGAAATTAACGAGGAGCTGGATGTCGTGGTTTACGATCGCGATTTTGGAACAAAGATGGAGCAGATGTTTGAAAACGATCTTACCCGTTCGCGCCAGTACACGTTGCAACAATTCCGTGATCGTTCCACATGGGAGCGGCTGACGGAATGGCTTGCCCTGCCTTTTCGCTCGCAACTTTGATTCCGCTTTTCGCAACCTTCCGCATCGCGTAATTTCTGGCGCATGCCGGAATCGCGCGACATCGCAACGCTTCGCGAAGAATATTCCGCTCACGGCTTGCGCCGGAGTGATCTCGATCCCGATCCTTTCAAGCAGTTTGGGGTTTGGTTCACGGCCGCAATGGAAACTAATTTGCGCGACGTCAACGCCATGACGCTCGCGACCGTTGCCGGCAACGGCCAGCCGACCGCGCGGATCGTTTTGCTCAAAGGGTTCAGCCACGACGGCTTCATTTTTTATACTAACTACCAGAGCGAGAAAGGCCGCCACTTGGCCAAAAATACAAAAGCCAGCGCAGTTTTTTTCTGGCGCGAGCTCGAGCGACAGATTCGGCTCGACGGCGCGGCGGAAAAAATTCCGCGAGGCGAATCGCTCCGTTATTTTCACTCCCGCCCGCGCGGCAGCCAGATCGGCGCCTGGGTCTCGCACCAAAGCGAGGTCATCGACGCTCGCCGCATTTTGGAAGGGCGAATGGCGGAAATGGAGGAACGTTTCGAAAAGAAAACAATTCCGCTGCCGCCGCACTGGGGCGGTTATCGGCTGAAACCGCATCGCTTTGAATTCTGGCAGGGCCGCACCAACCGCCTGCACGATCGCTTTCGTTACACCCTGGAAAAAAATAATTGGCGCATCGACCGGCTCGCACCTTAAGTTTCCGCGCGAAACAAGCGCGAAATCCGAACTCTTATTTGCTATGATTAATCCAGGCGGCAGTGAATTTAACGAAGACATCCCCATAACTCCAGCGACTCAGCTCGGGCCCGATTTCCGCGAGAGCGTTTCGGAAAAGGCAGGCGAAGTCTGGGAGCAAACCAAGGAAAAAGCCGGCGTCGCACGGGAACGCACGGAAATTTTTGTGCGCGAAAATCCAATCCCGACTTTGCTCGGCGCGCTCGGCCTCGGCATTGTGATTGGCCTCGCCATCCGCTACGCCTCGAACTCGCGCGATCGCGAAGATGAAGTGAAGGAATCGGCCAGCAAAGCCTGGAGTTTTCTCTCTCTGCCGTTCTTCTGGCCAATGATGAAGACGGTAAAAGAGAAAGCGGGCGAATCTGCCGACGCCGTCATGGAAGGCGTCGATCGACTCAAAAAAGTGGACGTCGCGCGTTACACCGAGCCGATCAAAAAAGATCTCCGCAAACGCTGGAAATCCTGGACGCGCTAAGCCGCGTAAACCTACCTCCGTCACCTTTCCCGGGCAGGGTGGGCATCTTGCCCGCCGGCAAAGGCATCTTGCCTTTGCGAACTTTGCTTTCGCTTTTGATCGGTTGAACACCGCGCCTTTCGCGCGGAAACTCTTCGCCCGATGCCTACAGTTTCTTCAGCGCGGCCCGCGTGGCAGCGCAGCGCGATTTTTCAATTTTTCTCGTCGATCAAACTCGCCGTCGTCCTCCTCGCCGTCCTGATCATCGGCGCCATTGCCGGCACGATTTGGGAATCCAGCTTCGACGCCAAAGTTGCGCGCGCCTACGTTTACGGCGCGCCCTGGTTTAACTTTTGGCTCATTCTTCTCGGCGCGAATCTCACTGTCTCCGCCTTGTCGCGCTGGCCGTGGAAGAAACATCACGTCGCCTTTCTCATCACCCATCTCGGCATCATCACCCTCCTCATCGGCTCGCTTATCGGCCGCATTTTCGGAATCGAAGGCACCATCACTTTGTTTAGAGGCGAGCCGCCATCAAATCGCCTCCTGGCCGATGAACATCAACTTCGAGTGCATGATTCCGATGGAATCGTAAAAGGTTACCGCGCGGAATTTCTGCATCACCCGCCCACGCCACAACACCCGCGCTCTCTCGGCCCGCTCTCCGCCGGCGCACACTTGAGCGTGATCGATTTTGCCAATGCCATCGACGAAAAATTGAATCCGCGCCCGGTTGCCGAAGGCGGCGCGCCCGCGCTGCACTTTCACATCAGCACGGCGTTGATGGGACAAAACCTGGAAAACTGGCTGCTGGCCGATGATCAACCGCAACACGCCAGCTACGATCTCGGCCTGGCGACGATCGAATTGAAACGCGACCAGGCCGTCCGTCATCCCGAGCCCCGAATGCTTACGGGGCCGAGGGATCCCGCGGAAGAAACCTTTCAGGCTCCGCAACGGGATCCCTCGACTGCTCCCGGAATGACGGATTTGGAAGAATCCATCTTCGCCTTTGCCAAAACCCCCGATCAAATCGCCCACGCAGCCAAGGGCGGCAGCACCGGCGCGAAAGTTGCCCTCTCGCTTCCCGCCAATGGCGACCACGGCCATCTAACGATTTCTGTGCAAGATCAAACAGCCGTCCTCGACGTCGCCCAAAGTTTGCAAAAGGAAATCGCGCTCGCTGGCACCCCATTCACCGCCCGCATCGAAAATTATTGGCCCGATTTCCGGATGGAAAACGGCAAACCGATCTCGGTCAGCGACACGCCGAACAATCCGGCAATCGTCGTCACCATTCGCGGCCGCGGAATTCCGGTGACCGAAGTCGCGCACGAAAATCACAAGGCGCTCCCCACGAACGGCGGTCCGCCTACGATTTCGGGCACGGCCCCGTCGATGAACGAAGCCAACGCCGTCGGAAATCATCTCGCCATTTTCGTCGCGGAGAACGGCGCGCTTTCCTATGAACTAAAATCGCGCAAACTCGGCGATTCATCTGGCCCGCTCGAAACAAACAAACCGCTTGTTACCGGCTGGGCCGATTGGCAATTAGTCGTGGACAAATTCCTGCCCCGCGCTGAGCAATGGATGGATTTTTCGCCATCGAAGAATTCCAGCGCCGATTTACCCGATGGCGTGCGCGTGCGCGTGCAACAAAACGGCAAAACCATCGAGCAATGGATTCCGGCGGGCTGGCAAATCACCGTGCCGACTTCACCCGTGCCGATTAGCATCGCTTACGGCTGGAAAAACCTACCGCTGCCGATCGGCCTTCAGCTGCTCGATTTCGAAGTGAGCCGCGACGAAGGTAGCGACACGCCCGCTGGATTTAAGAGCACTGTCCGCGTCTCGACTACCGAAGGCCAAAGCGCGACCGGCCAATGTTGGATGAATCATCCCTTCAGTTTCCCAAGTGGCTGGTGGCGCACCTGGAGCGGCCAGACTTTCAAAATGTCGCAAGCTTCCTGGAACCCGGAAAACTTAAACCAAAGCACCATCCAAATCCTGCGCGACCCCGGCTGGCTTTTGAAATGGATCGGCTCGCTCCTGATCGTGACCGGCGTTTTCCTGATGTTTTACGTGAAGAAATTCCGGCGCCAATCCGGCGGAAAAGCGATTCACGAGACCGTTGTTTCCGCCCGACCGGCAGCAAGGAGAGCAGTTGCCGTCTCGGAGCGATGATTTACGAATGCAACCGCCGAATCTGCTACGATCGGCATTTTGCAGGCGAAGAAAACCCTAAGAAGTAGATTTTTGTAATCGTCGCCGCAAAAAGCCGAGCGGGATCAAGACCAAACCCAGAAGCAGCACCGTAGAGTCGCTCTCCGGTACCGCTGAACCTAACGTAGCAGAAAAAGTCGTCACTTCACCGGAGAAGAAAAGGCCGTTGGGTCCAAAGAGTCCGCTCTGCAGAGTATTATTTGACGCGCTTGGCGCCGTCGGTGCGATCGGAACGAGATGCAGGCTGTCACTTGTGATGACGGAGTCGAACATAATATCGCTGAAAGCAGGCTGGTTAAATTGAACTCCCGTGACCAGACCACCAGGAGCAAAATACTGAACATTGTTAAACGGGTTCAGCGGCAGAACGCCAAGCGTCGTGATCTCGACCACCCCCTGATGCGGCCCGGTAAAAAACACGTCGGCAAGGCCCATGGGATCAACCGCCACCAGGTCAGTATCCAGTAATATTCGTAACTCGAAACTCAGGCCTCCGACCGACATGCCGTTGTATTGGCTGGAGGCACTCGTCGTGCCGGAGAATGTCCACGTGATTGGAACAGCGTGGAGAGAAGAAACGACCAAGAAAAAGGCTGCGGTAACGAGACCCATTCTTTTCATTGGTGCACTCCCTTCAGGTCCACTACTCCGTTTCGCAAAACGAAATGTTCGGCTCCCGTCAGTTTCTTGCCGAGCAGCTTCTGAGTCAACCTGAGTGTTCGTAAGCTCGCAGTATCTTTTCTTATTTTGGCAGTGTGCTCACGGCCGGAATAAAAGCATTGGTGTGCTCCAGTTAAAACTCATTCCGATGCTCAAGCCTGGAGCGATCTCACCAAGTCGCGTAGTTTCTCCGCGCCGGGAACATTCCAGAAAATAATATCGGCATCATCGGTCGCCGCGGAGGAAAACTCGATCGTCCCGATCCCAAGCAAACCTTTCACGCCAGTCTGCCGCAAATTAATGCTGCGGATGTCGTGAACCCGGATCTCATTCGATTCGCGACTGACCAGGCCAAACTCCGCGCTCACCCGGCGATTCGTCACCATATATTTCCGCCCGGCTCGATCGATTTGAATCCGGATAATCAACAACATCGCGACAACTACCAGGGCCGCACGCACACCCCAGATTACTTCCATCGGAAGCGCGAAAGAAAGGAAGAAGCTTGCGACGCAGCCGGCCAGCAGCAGCAACACCAGCAGCCATTTCCCCGCGTAATGCCAGTTCGAAACGCTCCCGCGCCAGAGCGTCTTTTCCGGTTCATGCTCAGCCGATACCTCGCTCATCGCCATCCGCTAATAACGCGAAGCCGCCACCGAAAGCCACTCCAATGAATTTGGAAACCAGGAGCCTGGGAAGACGCGACCTCAGTGGTGCTTGAAATATTGCTCTGCAGGCTCGTGTTTCTCCGCTGTCGCACAGGTCTTGAAAGTGCCGTAGCGAACGGCTCCAATGGGCAACGATAAAGTAACTCGACACCATACCGTGACGCAGACATAGGCGCGGCCTATGGCAGCGAGAGGGACTAAGTATTTCAAAGTGAAAGCCAGCTGCGCGTTAGTGAGACATGCAAACACTAACCCTAAGCGGCAATGGTAGAGATGGTCAGCTGCTTGATTCGAATACTTCCGCGCGCTTGCGTGCGTTTCGCTTTCTGAGCGAGCGCTACGCCCAGCGCGAGCGGACCGGTGTTGTCGCCGAATTTATTCTTTTCGCACTGATCATCCTCACGGCCACCTGGCCGTTAATCACCCTGGTTCACGCGTTTAGCTTGAACCGGTAAGCGTGGATTTCGCCTGGCGGGCTGCTGACCGACAACTGGTCGGCTGCCCGTCAGAGTTAAGAAGGCTACCGCGGCTTCTTCTCGGAAGACTGCGGCTGCTTTGCTCTCGGCCCGGGAAGGATTGCGCAGCAACGTCAGCTCGCGCGTTGGCGCCGGGCGCACAAACGGCACCGCCACGCATCCGCTCAGGAACTCGGTGCCCACCATCATTTGCGGTATCACCGTCACTCCCAATCCGGCCGCAACCATCCTCGCCATCGTGACCAGCTGCGCGCCACGCACCACCAATTCCGGGTTGAGATGATTGGCCGCCAGCAATTGGCGAACGTGGATCGAGAGCGAGTGCTCTTCGTGCAGGAGCAGAAACTTCTCCGAGGCGAGCTCGCTCCATTCGATACTATTCTTGCGCGCCAGCCGATGCTTCGCCGGCAACAGCATCAGCAGCTGTTCCCTGCCGAGTGAATGACGCGCCAGGTTTGGAGTTTCGTGGGATGTTGAAGCGATTACCAGGTCGAGGGTCCCGTCTTCGAGCTGTTGCGCCAGTTTCTCCGTCGTGTCCTCGAATAACTCGAACGTCACTTTCGGATAGGCGCGCTGAAAGCTTCCGATCAGGGGCGGCAGAACGAAGAGCGCGATCGATGGAATAGCGCCGACCGAGAGCCTGCCCGCGACCTCGTGGTCGAGCGCTGTTACCGCTTGGCGCGCATCGGCGATCCCGGTCAGAATTTGTCGCGCGTAAACAAGCAAACACCTCCCCGCTTCCGTCAGGACGACGGCGCGCGGCAAGCGATCGAACAGCTGCTGGTTCAGCTCCCCTTCGAGCTTCTGGATTTGCTGGCTGAGCGAAGGCTGCGAAACATGCTCGCGCTCCGCCGCATGCGAGAAGCTACCCTCCTCCGCGACGGCAACAAAATACCGGAGCTGATGAATCTCCATGCTGTTGGCGAAACATTCCGCCGGATCGGATGCTTTGTCTAAAGAGGGAGCGGGCGCCCCGCGCGTCCGTTCACTGACTTATCTCGAAAACCTTCTCAATTAGAACAGTAACTCCTAGTTACCACCGGCCGCGCGTTCCAGCTCGGCCAGATCGAGCTTCTCCATCTGCCAGAGCGCAGCCGTGACCCGCTGCACGCGCGCGGGATCATCGTCCCGCAGCCAATCCCACACCTTGCTCGGCACGATCTGCCACGGCATCCCGAACTTATCCTTCAGCCAACCGCACTGGATCTGCTCGCCCCCATCGGCGGCCAGCTTCTCCCAATAGTGATCGATCTCCTCCTGCGACTCGCAGTTCACCACCAGCGAGACGGCGTTGGTAAAGGGAAAGCCCGGCCCGCCATTGAGGGCCACAAACTGCTCCCCCTGCAGCTCGAACGCGATCGTCATCACCGTGCCCGCCGGCCGCGGCCCATTCTCCGGGTAACGCGTCGTCGTATGAACCTTCCCGTCCTTGAAGACCGAGAGATAAAACGCGACCGCCTCCTCCGCCTGCGCATCAAACCAAAGAAACGGCGTTATCTTTTGCATGGGGAATCATGGCTGGCGGCTGCGGATCAAGCAAACCACCGGGGCTCCGCAGATTTCGCATCCACGCATCCATTCGTTGAGTTGCTGCCGGGACCTGCCGCCATTACACCTCTTCGGTGCGCTACACTGTTATCCTAACCGATCAAGTGAAAGCGATCTTGCGCGCACTACCGCTGCGCTTGCGCCGCGAAATCGGCCACAAGCTTTTTATCTTAGAGAAGGATTTGAGCGGGAGCGTGAAGAAATTGAAAGGTTCTCGCAACGAATACCGGCTGCGCGTCGGCGACTACCGTGTCCTTTTTGAACTCGAAGACATCTATCGATGAACACCGCTACCGCGAAACTGAAATCCGCGACTACAAATCGCATCGCTCCCGCCGACATCGATCAACAGATCCGACGCGGGAAGGCCGTGTTGCGCGAATTGAAGACTACCTTGGAGGATCTGGAAGATCGACGCGAACTTGCTGCCGCTAAGAGGCGTAATCGCGGTAAACCTGGCACTGCACTGCGCGACGCTGCGAAAGAACTCGGCCTCAAGTAGTCTACGCTGCGTCCCGTCCTTCCTGATCCCTTTCTGGTTTCTTGGCTTTCGAATTAAAATTCTTCCTTATTCCCCAGCCGCCGCGCGTTCCAGCTCGGCCAGGTCCAGCTTCTCCATCTGCCAGACCTTGGATGTGACGCGCTTCACCCGCGCCGGATCATCACCGCTCAGCCACTCCCACACCTTGCCCGGCACGATCTGCCACGGCATCCCGAACTTATCCTTCAGCCAACCGCACTGGATCTGCTCGCCCCCATCGGCGGCCAGCTTCTCCCAATAGTGATCGATCTCCTCCTGCGACTCGCAGTTCACCACCAGCGAGACGGCGTTGGTAAAGGGAAAGCCCGGCCCGCCATTGAGGGCCACGAACTGCTCCCCCTGCAGCTCGAACGCGATCGTCATCACCGAGCCCGCCGGCTGCGGCCCATTCTCCGGGTAACGCGTCGTCGTATGCATCTTCCCGTCCTTGAAGACCGAGAGATAAAACGCGACTGCCTCCTCCGCCTGCCCATCAAACCATAGAAATGGCGTTATCTTTTGCATGGGGAATCGATGCCGAAGCTGCCCGGCGTAAATCATTTGCGCGCGGTCCGGGCGCTGCAAAAAGCTGGTTTCCAGATCGACCGACAAGGAAAACACATCTTCATGTCAAAGGGCGCGACCAAGGTAGTCATTCCCCGCAGTGGATGCCTACACCATGGCGGCAATCGTGCGCGACGCTGGCTTGACGACCGATCAATTCAAAGAGCTACTCTAAAGCCATTGAGGAACTTCCGGCCTCCGCGCACAGACTCGATTTATCGTAATCCGCTTACGATGCGATTTGTTTAGAGGAGGGGATCAAAGAAAGTTTAGATTGCTATACGTGAATCACGTATAGCGACACGTCGAGGACGGAGGATTGAGATGTGGCTTTACCGAGGGCGGCTTGCCCATCGGCCGGCAGATTTCCCATGCCCGCAGTGCTTCGCGACAGCCCCGCCAGCAACGCTTCGCGTAACGATGCGGGATAAGGGAATGCAGGCGCGGCGGCCGACCCGGCGATGAAGCAACGGTTTGCCGTTTAGCCCACGCTTACGAGCAAGCGACCGACTGGCACAAACGCGAACTTGCTGTTCCTTAGCCGTAGGTAGAGAATGATCACGTGAGCGCGACAGTGGAGAGAATTCTCGAACAAGTGAAAGCTCTATCACCAACCGAGCAAGAAGAACTGTGGAAGTTGCTCGCTGATGACCAAAGCACAAAGCTCGACGAATGGGAGAAGCAGGTCGAAGCCGATTCGGCTTCGGGTAAGCTGGATCATCTGCTCGCGGAATTGACGGAAGATATCGCGGCGGGACGCGTGAAGCCGCTGCATGAAGTCATCGACGAACCGTAGGTTCTGGGAAGCTTATCATCGGCTGCCGGCTCCGGTGCGGCGCGAAGCTCGCAAGACCTATCGGCTTTGGCTCCGCCAGCCGCGGCTGCCATCGCTACACTTCAAGAAGGCCGGGAAGGTGTGGTCTATTCGCGTCGGCACGACTGGTTACCGCGCCGTCGCTGATCTGCGAGGCAATACTGTTTATTGGTTCTGGATCGGTCCGCATGATGAATACCAGCGGATCATTTCGGGCCGATGAACTTCTGGCTTACACGTTCAAGCTCGATTTATCGTAAGCCGCTCCCGCCGCGCCGTAGCTAATACTATCTTTGGCGGAGGTGGCTACGATGCGATTTGTTTAGAGGGGTCGGGAAGTTAGATTGCTATACGTGATTCACGTATAGCGGCGTGTTGAGAGCGGAGGATTTGGGATGTGGCTTTACGAGCAACGGCCTGGTTATCAGCCGGCATATTTCCCATGCCCGCAGTGCTTCGCGACGGCCCCGCCAGCAACGCTTCGCGTAACGATGCGGGATAAGGGAATGCAGGCGCGGCGGCCGACCCGGCGATGAAGCAACGGTTTGCCGTTTAGCCCACGCTTACGAGCAAGCGACCGACTGGCACAAACGGGAACCCAGATTTGGGCTAACCTTGGAATCCGCCGCTCGCTTTTTGCCTCCCGGCGAACGCTGACCGCGCGGGGTTCTGTTTGCGTCACGTCTTGACTCATCGTCCATAGACTGATCGTCCATTTCCCGGCGAGGCTCCGGGATGCAAACGAAGTGCCGCGGGCGCTCCGCGCGTTTGGGCTCAATGTCCGAAAACGCCGGGAAGCCAGTAGTCTCACGCAAGCGCGCCGGCGAAAAAGCGAGTCTTGATCCGACCTACATCAGCGGAATCGAACGCGGTGTTCGCAAATCGAGATCGCGTTAGGATGCTGTTCACGATGTGACTCATAGTCCGTGGACTGATGCTCCATGTTCGAGTGAAGTGTGCAGATGTCAGTTCAGTATCCAACACGCACCCAGCTTATCTCCTTTCATAAGATCGGAGAAAACCGTGGCAGCCCGCGTCTGTGGTTGGAGTCTCGTCGGCTGGAAGCATTAGGTTTTCCGGTCGGGAGCGGATTCGTTGTTGAATCGCATACACGGGGTGTGCGCCTGTGCGCATCCGCAACGGGCACCCATCACGTGGCACAGCGCCGAGCCGCTGGCGGCGTGCGCCCAATTATCGATCTCGTGAATCGGTCTCTGCTCGCATCGCTCGCGAAATGGGAAGAGGTGAAAATTGCAGCATCCGCGGGGGTCATTGAAGTCACGCCTTCGGTGCGTGCATTTACCATTCAGCGACAATGCAGCGCTATTGCACCATGGCGGACGTTGGAGGTCTTTTGCGGTGGCGGCACACTCTCAGCCGCAATCGGGACGCATCCTAATTTTCGTCTTGTGGCGGGCGTCGAAATCGAGCCTCGCTTCGCGGATGTTTGGCAGGCTGCGCATCGGGACGCGTTGCTCATCCAGGCCGACGTGCGCCGGATTCATCCGCGGGAATACCCCGCGCACGAAGTGCTCGTGGCGGCGATTCCCTGCACGAGCCACTCGCCCCTTGGGCGCGCAAAAAAGTCGTTAGGTCAAAAGCCCGAACTGGGCGACACGGGTGATCTGTTTTTGTGCATCGCCGCACTTGTCGCGACACACCTTCCGTTAGCGTGTGTTTTTGAGAACGTGCCAGCGTTTGGCTCCTCGCTAGCGGGCCAGACGCTTGCGCAACATCTACGGCAGCTCGGTTACAACGTCACGCAAACCGTTCTTGATCCCCACAAGGCATGGGCCGAACCGCAAGACCGACGGCATTGGCTGATGATCGCGACGCTTCTTCCCGACTTCACCGTCCAGCCCCCTAACGAGCCATTCGATAAAGACATTTCCGGGATTCTTGATCCACCAAGCGAGGGCGACCGCGCCGAAGCAGAGCGAATAGCTGGCAGTATTGCTGCACTTCGCCGCCACCGTGAACGGCATCGCGCTCTCGGACACGGATTTGGCTTCACGACAATCACTGCGCAGTCATCACGCGTACCAACCATCGTGCGATCCTATCACAAGATTAACATCGGGCCTTTCGTCGAAACCGCCTTTGGTCCTCGCCTTCTTCGCAAACATAAAGTCGAGAAGTTGATGGGCTGCGCGATAGACTGTGAGCATTACGCAACAGCGATCGAGATTCTCGGCCAAGGTGTGCAGACGCGGGTATTCAGCGAGGTACTCACCCAACTCGCCGCATTCCTTAAAGACGCGAGGGGCTGAGTGTCAGTCGGCGGACTCCAAAACCGGCAGGCCGACGTCGCGCAAGTAGTTGAATGTAGAATCGTAGTAAGCGGGCGATCGCGTTGGATCGGTCGGCTCACCAGCGGGAACAAAAATAACCATTCCTTGACGGGCTCGCGTTAACAGCACGCGATAGGCGTTTCGCAGGTAAACCCGATTATCTGCGTTTGCGATGTTGCACCAACGATCGCCGCGGAAGTCATGAAAGCTCCAGTCCGAACCGGTGAAACGTAGATCGCCATCCCAACTAACGCAGGCCCAATCAAGCTCTAAGCCTTGGACCTGAAATTCGGTGGCAGCATCCTCGAGATAATAACTGGAGCGAGTGTCGCTCTTGTCGTTTAGAAACCAGTGGACCGGATCGACGTCGACTCGAATATCTATCGCGTGCGGCTTTAACCGTTGGGCTTTCGACGACGCCATGAGGCCGAAGCGTTCGGAACCTCGGGCTTGGTTTCGCACCCACTCCTTTGCCAGTTTCAGATCGCGAGTCACAGCAATGGGGAAGCGACCTTTGAAATTCGATAGAGCCTCACGCGCTTCCGCCTTCTCGCAATCGAGAAGCGCTTTGACGAATTGGGAGACATTCTCCGCTCGAAAGGACCGCATCGAGACAGCAAGGTGCAACGAATCGTCGAAGTGAGCTGACGTGCTCCTCTTAATCTTCTGTAGCGCGCCGCCGGCCGCATACTCGCTATCGGTTAGGCGCGAGGAGATATAGGTGTGCCATTCAGGAAATGATGTGTTCACCGCGTCCAGCCATGCATCGATGCCAGCCTCTCCAGTATTAATCTCCTGCCCGCCGCCAACTAAGCAGATGATTACCGCCCAATCATTGTGGCGGTCCATATAGGAAATCAGGAACTGCGGCTCTGATTGATTGAATCCAGGGCGATTCTTCTTCCTGCTCATGAAGTTCGCCGTTTGTCTTAAGTTCCAGGCGCGCTGGGCTTCGTCGAAGATGACGACGTGTTCGATCGGAGGTCGAGAATCAATCAGCCCGTCGTCTCGAAAATGATGAACGTTTTGGATGAAGGCTTTGACGCTTTCTCCGACTTTTCCCTTGCGCACCTTTTCGCCTTGTCCTTTGCGGCGAGCTACTTCATCGCGCGTTAGTGCTTCGCGCAGGACCGCAACGAGTGGCCCGTTACCGGACAAAAACACTGCATGTGTCGGCTCCTTCGGTTCGCGCCTACGCGTTGCGACATTCAGTCCGACCAGCGTCTTGCCAGCTCCTGGGACTCCAGTGACGAAACAGATGATCTTGCGTCGAGTCTCCCTCGCTTCATCCACCAACTCTTCGATTCTCCGCGAGGTAAGTCGCAGATTCTTAGCACCGGCGTCGAAGCGCGCGATCGCTTCGACGGAATGCTGCGCGTAAAGCGACCGTGCGGCTTCAACGATTGTGGGTGTCGGATGATATGGCGCCGTTGACCAAATGGAGCTGTCCACATGCACACCGGTGACGCGCCTCAGTGCCATTTCGATCACGTAGCGCAGCTTCTGAACGTCGACGGTCACAGGGCGGAAGACATGATCCTCGTCCAGGTGAAGATCGATGGGTTGGGAAACCAAAGCCTCCGTGGCCACGAGGATGGGAACGATCCACGCATCGTGACTAGCCTCGTGAAAGTTCTTGAGGTCCAGCGCATAGTCCCAAACCTGATCAACGGCCGCACGCGCAAAGCTCGTGTCACCCACCTTGAATTCGATCGCGAAGACGATCGGCCCAATCAGAAGGACCACATCGATTCGGCGGCCGACCCGAGGAATGCTGAACTCGAAGAAGATCTGGCCGCTCAGGCCTTCGAGGCATGAACGTAAGAGGTCGATCTCGGTGACCCACGTGTCGCGTTGAGTAGGAAGAAGCGCGAACCCACCGTTGGCGGCGAGCGCGCCAAGAATGGCGTTCGGATCCGCGCGTTGGAACGCGTCTAACGACGCGGTATACCAAGCGCGCAGGGTTGCGCTCCGCGTGGGCTCGGACGTAACCGTAAACTCCATTGCTTCAAGTTGGCAGCATGCATCGTGGATGTGAAGGAAGAGCTGCAGATTAAAAATCCGAAACAGCGAGTTGCTGTCTTTGTGGACGGCTGTTTCTGGCATCGGCATATCGACTGCAAGTTCTGCTATACACCTAAAAGCCGAGAGGAGTTTTGGCTGCCGAAGTTCAAAAAGAACGTGACTCGCGATCGACTTGTAACGCGCACTCTACGAAAAGCTGGCTGGAAGGTGGTACGGATTTGGGAGTGTCAGCTAGCAAAAAAGGAGGTGAGAGTGATTGATAAGCTGCGAAGTGCTTTGACGACTCGTGAATAAGAACCATCGCGATAGCGGTGACGTAATGCTCCGACCCTTTGGTAAAGTCGGGGTTAGCTGCGGTGCATTCGGAATAGAATGCCTCTGCGCTCCATTCCGACGCAATCTTGACTAGTAGCGCCGTCTCCCTCTCGATTGCCTCTACTCTTTCGAGGTCGCTCGGGAAAGGTTCGTTCCAAGCGTCCGCACGTCCGAGATGCTCACGTACAAGTGCGATCCACTTCTGGAAGCCTGCTTCAATTTCCAATCCTTCCGGAGGTGGTTGTCCCCTTTGCCTTTCGCCGACTTTACTGCTTTCGCGACTGCGGCGTTTGTCTTTGTCCAAAATTGCCTATTCGACATTACGGTACAAGAAAAACTATAGCCTGATTTGTGCGCGCTGTCAGCGGTTTTACCCGGCCTACTTCAGCGGGTCAAACGTCTTCTGACAATATTCCAGATCGCCAGAGTTATCCAGAGGGGGCGAGCGACCCTCCGTAGGCGGGCGGGCTAGGTGGCCAGTGACAAGCAAGCACTTATCATCGCAGGCACGGCTTGACATCGGCCGACACAGCGGGCGTCATGAAGCGCCCCATGAATTCTCACAAGCGTCTTTTCTCCGCGGCTCCGGAGGGGGCGGCCGTGTTGTTCTTCATTCAGATCTTCTCGACGCTCGGCTTCGCCGTTCTCTACTCGACGCTGGTCCTCTATGCGACCAAGCATCTGCAGCTGACGGTTATCCAGGCGACGACGTTAATGGGCGTGTTCGGCGCTTTCAACTATGGCCTGCACCTTTTCGGCGGCTATCTGGGCGGGCGCTTTCTTTCGAACCGCAACCTGTTTGTCGGGGGCATGGCGTTGCAGGTTTTCGGCTGCGCCTGCATTGCGACCGGCACACTGCCATTGTTCTACGTCGGCCTGGCGCTTTTCCTGACCGGGAGCGGTCTCAACGTGACCTGCATCAACATGATGCTGACGCAGCGTTTCACCCAGGAGGATCCGCGGCGCGAAGGAGCTTTTCTTTGGAACTACGCCGGCATGAATGTCGGCTTCTTCGTCGGATTCAGCGCGGCCGGTTACTTTCAGGCGACGCAGAGTTACTCGAGCCTTTTCATTTTCGCGACGCTCGGCAATTTCGTCGCCATCGTCCTGGCCGCGCTGACGTGGAAGACGCTGGCCGATCGCAACACATCACTGCTCGAAGTAACGCCGAAGCAGTTCCGGCTGCGCCAACTCGCCGGCATCGGCATTCTCCTCGGAACCGTCCCGGTCGTGTGGCTCCTGCTACAGCGGCCCGGCAGCACCGAGACGTTGATCAAGGGGATCTGCGCCGCGGTTGCGCTCATGCTCATTTATCTCACGGTCCGCCACTCGGATCGTCGCGAACGGCGGAACATGACGGCCTACCTGATTCTGATGGTCGGCTCGTTGATGTTCTGGTCGCTCTACCTGATGGCACCGAGCGGCCTGATGCTGTTCGCGGTCAACAACGTGAACCTGCTGGTCGGGCCGGTGAGGATCCAGCCGCAGTGGATTCAGAACATCAACACCATCTGCATCGTGATCGGCGGGCCGCTCTTCGCTGCGCTCTTCACCCGCATGCGCGCTCGTGGGTGGAGAATCGACATCCCAAAGCAGTTTGCGGCGTCGCTTCTCCTGATGGCGGTGGCCTTTCTCATTCTTCCGCTTGGCATCAAGTTGTCCGGCGGCGACGGCAGGAGTGCGTTCGCCTGGCTCTTCTCGAGCTATGTTCTGCAGAGCATCGGTGAGCTCCTCATCATGCCGATCGGATACGCAATGATCGGCAAGCTCGCGCCGAAACAATACCAAGGCATCATGATGGGTAGCTGGATGCTGGTGACCGGACTGGCGTCGCTTTTTGCGGGAGATTTCTCGGGCATGATCCCTTCACCCAACGGGACTACGCCCATCGTTACCAATGCCGGTTACGCGAAACTCTTCGCGGAACTCGGGATCGGCAGTCTCCTGGTCGGGATTGCGCTGGTGCTGCTCAACCCGTTTCTGCGCAAACTGATCACCGATAAGGCTGAGATACCGCCAGCGGAAATGGCGGCGGCTACTGTCGTCCCGGACTGAAGAGACCGTACCCCCGCGCTCTTGCGTTGCGTCGATCTCTCGCGAGATTCGCCGCCCGTTATGTTGACGATTTCCCAGGTGACCAAGGCGTTCGCGGGCCGAACGCTTTTCGAGGACGCTTCGCTGCAGGTGAATCGCGGGGATCGCGTGGGATTGGTGGGGCCAAATGGCGCGGGCAAGAGCACGCTCTTTTCGCTCATCCTGGGCGAGGCGGCGCCGGATGAAGGGAAAGTGGCAATGGAGAAAGCAGCGACGATCGGGTACCTCCCGCAGGAGAATGCGCCGGCGGGCGATGAAACGGTGTTGCAAATGGCGTGCGGAATTATTGGAAACAAACTGAACGGCGCCGCCCATGATGAGCTGGATTGGGAGACCGAGCCGAAGGCGAAAAAGATCCTGGCCGGCCTGGCGTTTCGCGAATCGGATTTCATGCGGCCGGCGAAGACGATGAGCGGCGGCTGGGTGATGCGGGCGCATCTGGCGCGGTTGCTGGTGCAGGAGCCGGATTTGTTGCTCCTGGATGAGCCGACGAATCATCTCGATCTCGAATCGCTGGTTTGGTTTCAGGATTATCTCGCGAATTATCCGGGCGCGATCCTGATGATCTCGCATGACCGGGAGTTTTTGAATCATCTCGTGGGATCGATCGTGGAGATCGCGCACCAGCGGCTGGTTCGTTACCGCGGGAACTGGGACAGCTATGTGGAACAAAAGGCCGCGCGTGAAGTGCAGCAACTGGCGGCTTACAAGAATCAGCAGCGCGAGATCGCGTCGCTCCAGCTTTTTGCGGATCGCTTCCGGGCGAAGGCGAGCAAGGCGTCGCAGGCACAGAGCAAGTTGAAGCAGATCGATAGGATGGAGAAGATCGCGGTGCCGACGGCACGGGAGAAGACGGTGCGGTTCCATTTTCCGCAGCCGGTGCGGAGCGGGCAACGGGTGATCACGCTGAAGGAAGTCGATTTCGCTTACGGCGACCTGGTGGTTTATCTCGGGTTGAACTTCGAAGCGCAGCGCGGGCAGCGGACCGTGCTGGTCGGACCGAATGGCGCGGGAAAATCGACGCTGCTGAAGTTGCTCAGCGGTTCGCTCCCGATCAAGCACGGCACGCGCGAACTCGGGCATAACACGAAGGTGGGATACTTTTCGCAATTCCGGGTGGAGATGTTGAATCCGCGACAGACGGTGCTGGAGACCGCGCGCGATATGCCGAACCCGGTCTCGGAACAAACCGCGCGGACGGTGCTCGGCTCGTTTCTCTTTCGCGGCGACGACGTTTTCAAAACCACGGCGGTGTTGAGCGGCGGCGAGAAGACGCGGCTGGCGCTGGTGAGGTTGTTGCTCGATCCGCCCAACCTGTTGCTGATGGACGAGCCGACGACGCATCTCGATGTCGGCAGCATCGACGCGCTGGTGGGAGCGCTTTCGCAATACGAAGGAACGCTCATTTTCATCAGCCATGATGTTTATTTCATCCGCGCGATCGCGAAGACGGTGCTTCACATCAACGCGGGGAAGCTGACGCCGTATGCGGGCGATTACGATTATTACCTCGAGAAATCGAAGGCGGGCTCGGCGCGCGCGGCTTTGACGAGCGGCAATGGTCAGTTACACAACGCCCAACCTTTGGCCTTGGCCGAAGCCCGCGCCGAAATTGCGAAGGAGAACAAAGCCGGTTTGCGCGAGACGCGCGAAGAACGCCGTGCCGCGGCCGAGCAACGCAAAACAGAAGCGAAGGCAAAGCGCGAACACGAGAAACAGGTCCACGATTTGGAAGTGCAGATCCTGACCCTGGAAGGCCGGCAAAAGGAATTGACCGCGGAATTGGAAAAGCCGGAGACCTACAACGCGGGCGGCGCGGTCATGCAATTGAATCGCGAGCTGCTGGCCGTGACGGAAGATTTGGCGCGCGTGACGCAGGAGTGGGAAGGCGCGAGCACGGGAAATTCGTGAGCGGCGAATCTGCCCCACGAGCGAACGCCGCCGTTTACTTCATCCGGTCGAAGGTATTCGCGAAAAGTAGGAAGCCAGCGCTTTGGAATTGGGCAGTATTTGGCAGAAGTCGAAGTCTTCTTCTAAATTGCGAGCGCGCATGAAAATGATCTCGCTTTTACTTCTGCTTTTGCTCGCAGGCTGCGGCGGAAATTCGGCGCCGGCCTGGAATATTGCCGCGGCGGAGCCAAAACATCCGTGGGGCTACTACGGCGGACAAGTGGAGGCGCGCTGGGAAAATGATGGGCGCAGCATGACACTTATCAGCGATCTGCGTTATACAGATCCAGACGGCGTAGTCTGGATCGCGCCTGCTGGCTCGACGGTGGACGGCGCTTCGATTCCGCGCGCGCTTTGGTCGCTCATGGGCGGGCCGTTTGAAGGAAAATATCGGAATGCTTCCGTCCTGCACGATGTCGCTTACGAACAACACACGCGCTCTTGGAAGGAATGCGACCGCATGTTCTACAACGCGATGCGCTGCAGCGGCGTTAGTGGCACTGAAGCCAAGACGATGTATTACGCGCTTTTTCGGCACGGGCATCATTGGCGCGCGCCTCGCATTTTTGCCGGTGCGAAAGCACAAAGCGAAAACAACGTGCCGCGCGCTGCGCCGGTGGAGGAAGGAGAGTTGGCGGCGGCGAAGAGCTGGATTGAAAACGCGAATCCGTCGCTAGCGCAAATCGAGGCGCGAGCGGGCCAGCGGTAACTTGCCGAGTGTCGCTCCAAGATTAAATACGCCATGATGAAGAACCGCCAGGCCGCCGTCATTTTCGTGCTGGTGACGGTGACGCTCGATATTCTGGCGATGGGATTAATCATCCCCGTTTTGCCGAAACTGATCCTCGATTTTCTCGGCGGGAAAATGACGATGGCGGCGGACTGGAACGGCTGGTTCGCGCTTGTCTTCGCGCTGATGCAGTTTGTTTTTTCGCCGGTGCTCGGCGTTTTATCGGACCGCTTCGGCCGGCGTCCGGTGATTCTGTTATCAAACCTTGGGCTTGCTCTCGATTATGTGGTGATGGCGCTCGCACCCACGATTGGCTGGTTGTTTCTTGGCCGAATTATTTCTGGCATCACGACCTCGAGCATCCCGACCGCGATGGCTTATATCTCCGACGTTACACCGAAAGAAAAACGAGCAGCGGCCTTCGGCATGATCGGCATGGCGTTTGGCATCGGGTTCGCTTTCGGTCCCGCGATTGGCGGGATGCTCGGCAGCGTAAGTCCGCGCCTGGCCTTCTGGGTTTCGGCTGGGTTAAGTCTGGCGAACTGGCTTTATGGCTACCTTTTTGTCCCGGAATCTTTGTCTCGCGAGCGGCGAAAAAGTTTTTCCCTGCGCCGCGCCAATCCGCTTGGCTCACTCGTCTTGTTGCGCTCGCACCCGGAGTTATGGCGACTCACCACCATTCAATTTCTCGCCTACACCGCGCACAACGTTTTCGGCGTCTGGGTTCTTTACGCCATTTATCGCTTTGACTGGACGGAGCTGACGACCGGTCTTTCGCTGATGGTGGTGGGCATTTGCACCGGCGCGATTTCCGCATTGCTCACTGGCAAAATGGTCAAGCGTTTCGGTGAGAAAGCCACGCTTTACATCGGTCAACTCTTCGGCGCCGCCGGAATGTTCGTGGCCGGCATCGCGCGCAACAGCCTCCAATTTTTCTTCTCGATCCCGATCATTTCACTTTGGAACATCTCCATGCCAGCGGCGCAGAGCATGATGACCCATCGAGTGAGCGAACGGGAGCAGGGCGAATTGCAGGGCGCGATCCAAAGCATGCGCTCGATCACGTTCATCATCGGCCCGATCCTGTTTCTGCGCGTGTTCAGTTGGTTCATCGATCCGAAACACCACATCCATTTACCCGGCGCGCCTTATTTTCTGGCGGCGGCACTCCTATTCGTGGCGGCCTTGCTTTCCACCCGTACGCAACAACCGGCGCTGGATGTTCCGCCCGAGCTTCCCCGCGTCGTTTCCACGGAAGACTTTGGCGCGGGGGTGGCCGCACCGCTGGCGGACGCAGGCGAAACTCCGCCGCGTTGACCTGGGTTCTGCAAGGAAGTAGTTTTGGTCGGTGACGAGAATTTTGCCGCGCTGTTTTTTCGCAATTGTTTCGCTTTCACTTTTCGCGCTCAGCATGCCGTTGCGCGCGGAGATTGCGGCGGCGGCGCACCAGACAAGTTGCTGCAGCCACTCCGCAAGCGGATCCGGCCATTGCCACCAGCAACCCGCGAAGATACAACAGCAGTGCTGCGGCGCATGCGGCCTCGCCCTTTCACTGTTCGTTTCTTCCGGGTGCAATACGATTTTCCTGCAAGGGAGCGGGGAGTATGTGGCCGCGCCGGCCGCGGCTTTATCCGGGCGAAAAGAACGCCCGCCGGTGCCGCCGCCGCGCGCCTGAGTCTGTTTTTCGCGCCGGCTCGTTGGCTCAGCGCTAACGAGAACTAAACGAAACTCAACAGGAGAACTTATGAAATACCTCTTGATGATCCTGGCGGCCCTTGCCCTCATCGGATCGGCTAGCGCGACTTCGCGCTCGGCTGATTGCTGCGATGGCGGCGGATGCTGCTCCAGTGGCGCCTGCTGCTTGTTGCAGTAAGCGCTGGCAGTTACTAAACGCCCCCGTCGGAGAAATCCGGCGGGGGTAATTGTTGTCTGGCACGCGCCGTTCGCAGCCTTCTAAATCCGCGGCGCCGCATTGCGCAGATGCACGGCGGCGGTACGTTTACGGATTCTGAGGTTTAGCATTTCCACAAAGACGGAGAAGGCCATGGCAAAGTAAGTGTAGCCTTTCGGGATGTGGAAGCCGGCCCCTTCCGCCACCAGGTTAACGCCGATGAGCAAAAGAAAACTGAGCGCGAGCATCTTTATCGTCGGATGACGCTCGACAAAAGCGCTGATCGGCCCGGCAAAGAGCATCATGAAAAGCACCGCGATGACGACGGCCGCGATCATCACCCCGATCTGGTCCACCATTCCAACTGCGGTAATCACCGAATCGAGCGAGAAAACGAGGTCGAGAAGTAGCACTTGCGCCAGCACTGAGCCAAATGAAGGCGCGCGGCCAGGCTTCTCCTGCGCCTGGGCGCCTTCCAGTTTGTCATGGATTTCCTGAGTGCTTTTGCCCAGAAGAAATAAACCGCCCGCGAACAGAATGAGTGCGCGACCGGTGACCTCGAAACTGGCGATGGCAAAAAGCGGCTGCGTCAACCGCGTGATCCAGGTTATGGACAAGAGCAGCGCGATGCGCATGACCATGGCCAGTGCCAGACCAAGCTATCGAGCACGCGCCTGCCTGGCGGGCGGCAGCCGTCCGGACATAATTGAAATGAAAATCACATTGTCGATGCCAAGAACGATTTCCAGCACAGTAAGAGTGACCAGCCCTATCCAGGCTTCCGGTTGAAAGAGCCATTCCATATTTTTTTCTCCTCAAGGTTTTCCGGTAAAGCGGAGTGCGAATTGCAATGTAGGTGCTTTTTCGATTCGACAATTTCTGAAGATTCGATGTTGCCCACCCGGAGCGTGTCGGCCGGGGACGGGCCAGCGTCCGTCCCTCCATATTTATCGCCTGCTTGTCAGCGGGAGTTTGCGCGCGCAGAATAAGCGCTCCGTCATGCCGAGATTGCCGCGCCAGAATTATCCCGACATCGAGCGCATCATCGAAGTCGATTTTCTGCGCGCAACGGAAGCGGCCGCGCTCAACTCCCTGAAGTGGCTCGGACGCGGGGACAAGGAAGCAGCCGACGCTGCCGCCAGCGACGCCATTCGTGGGATGTTCGATTTGATGAACATCTGCGGCGAAGTGGTGATCGGCGAAGGAATAAAGGATAACGCGCCCGGAATTTTTAAAGGCGAACAACTCGGCACCTGGCTGCCGGGCACGCCGCAGTTCGACATCGCGGTCGATCCGATTGATGGCACGACCAATATTTCCAAAGGCGCGCCGAACTCGATCAGTTGCATCGCGGCGGCAAGTCCGGAAGAAGGAGTGAAAGTGGCGCTGCGCGACGTGCCCGCATTTTACATGACGAAGCTCTCCTACGGCGCGCGCGTCACTCAATACATGCAGCGCCGCGGCGATCATTTGAATCTGGAAGCGCCGATTGCAGAAACGCTGGCGATCGTTGCGCGCGCGCTGGATAAGCGCGTGCAGGACGTGGTGGTGATGATGTTGGACCGCCCGCGTCACAAAGAAATGGTGGAACAAATCCGCCGCGCCGGCGCATCGCTGCGCATGATCGGCGACGGCGATATCGCGGCGGCGATGGCGCCGGCGATCGCTGATAGCGGAGTCGATCTTTATCTCGGAATCGGCGGCTCGCCCGAAGCAGTGCTGGCGGCGGCCGGAATCAAATGTGTCGGCGGCGAGATGCAGTGTAAAATGTGGCCGCGAGACAACGACGAGCGCGTGAAATTGGTTGCTGACGGTTACGAAAAAGAAATCGAGCGCGTTTATTCCACTGATGATCTGGCCCACGGCAAGAACATCATTTTTTGTGCGACCGGCATTAGCGACAGTGCGTTGCTCCGCGGCGTGCGCGCGCAGGGTGCGACCGCCATTACTCATTCGATTTTGATGCGGGCCAAAAGTCGCACCGTCCGTTTCATTCGCGCCACCCACGATCTTTCGCAAAAAACCATTCGCCTGCGCTCGACTAATCGCGAAGCTCGAATATAGAAACTCGACAGCCTGCTCTGCCTTTGTTGATATGAAAAATAAAACCGCGCTTATGAGACAAGTACCCAAGACCGAACTGTCGCCGGATAACGGCTGCATTGTGGACACGAAATGGAAAGTGGGCCCGCTCAGTTACCACGCCTGCGCGTCGGAGCCGGCGGCCGCCCATGGCAAACCACTCGATGGAAATCTTCGCCTGCCGGAAGTGATTGTTTACGATCACGTCGGCTTCAAAGGCGCCTATGCCCGCACTAATCTCAGTTTCCATTTTCTGGGCGATTTTTGGAACGACCGCATTAGCTCACTCATCGTCGTTAATGGCGTCTGGCGTTTTTATCGCGACGAATATTACAAGGGCGATCATTGGGACCTCGGCCCGGGATTTTACGAGTGCTTCTTCACCGAGAAGGGGCCAGACGACGTGGTCAGCTCATTTCAGGCAATATCGCTTTGACCTGAGCGGAGTTGGCGCGGAATTTCTTCGGGCAGACGCGCGTTCCTTTCTGGACAAGCGAAATCCACCGGTGAATTGTTCCGATTCCCGATGAGCGTACTGTTTTTCAAGCGGTTTCTGAAACGGCCGTTTCAAATCGCATCCATCATTCCGAGCTCGAAGGCACTGGTCGAGCGGGTCGCGAGCAAGATCGATTTTGAACAGGCGCGCGTGATCGCCGAGTACGGCCCGGGCGAAGGCGTGCATTCGCGCGAGTTGGCGCAACGGATGCGGCCCGATGCGCAATTGTTGCTCTTTGAGCTGGATCCGGCGTTCTCGCGCGATCTGAAACGCCAATTCGCGGCAGATTCCCGCGTGCAGGTGATCAACGCCAACGCCGGCACCATTCGCCGCGAGCTGGCCCAGCGCGGCATCGAAGAATGCAATTACATCATTTCCGGAATTCCGTTCAGCATTTTGGAGATCGAAAAGAAACGCGATTTGCTAAGGCAGACTCACGACGCGCTCGTGCCCGGCGGCGCTTTTATTATTTACCAGGTGACGAATGAACTGAAGCAACACGCGACCGAGTTTGCCGACGCCGATTCCGAATATTTCCTGCAAAACATTCCGCCGATGTTCATCACGGTTTTTCGAAAGGCCGCCGCTTCACGCAACGGCCGCAATGGCGCCGTCCCGCAGCGTTTCTCCTCGCAGGCTGCGCGATGAAGGAAAGAAAAACGCGCATCGAAAAGGATTCGATGGGCGAAATGTCCGTGCCGGAGCACGCGCTCCACGGCGCGTCCACCCAGCGTGCGGTGATGAATTTTCCCATTAGCGGCTATCGATTTTCGCGGCCATTCATTCGCGCGCTCGGTCTGATCAAATGCGGCGCGGCCCAGGCCAATCACGACTTGGGTTTGCTCGATTCGCATCGCTCGTCGCTCATCGTCCAGGCAACGGAAGAAGTGGCCGAAGGAAAACTCGATGATCATTTCCCTCTCGATATTTTCCAAACCGGCTCTGGCACAAGCACGAACACGAACGCCAACGAGGTGATCGCCAACCGATGCGCACAGCTTGCGGGCAAAGCGATCGGCTCGCGCGATGCCGTTCACCCAAACGATCACGTCAACATGGGCCAATCGAGCAACGACGTGATTCCCTCCGCCATTCACGTCAGCGCAGCGGAACAGTTGAAAGTTTGTTTGTTGCCGGCGCTGGAAAAATTACACGGCGCGCTGACAGCCAAGGCGAAACAATTTCACGAAATCATCAAAATTGGCCGCACTCATTTAATGGATGCGACGCCGGTTCGGCTTGGTCAGGAATTTGGCGGTTACGCGCAACAGATTGCCTATGCCAAAGTGCGCGTCGAAAAATCGATCGATGTTTTACGCGAGCTGGCGCTTGGCGGCACCGCCGTCGGCACCGGGCTGAACCGGCATCCCGATTTTCCCGGCAAAGTGATGCGGCATTTGCATCAATGGACCGGAATCGAATTTTACGAAGCGCGCGATCATTTCGAAGCGCAAGGCGGCAAAGATGCGGTGGTGGAAACGAGCGGACAACTAAAGACGATCGCGACCAGTTTGTTTAAAATCGCGAACGACATTCGCTGGCTCGGCAGCGGGCCGCGCTGCGGCATCGGCGAAATTCGTTTGCCCGCGACGCAACCCGGCAGCTCCATCATGCCGGGCAAAGTGAATCCGGTCTTGTGCGAATCGCTGATGATGGTGTGCGCGCAGGTTTTTGGTAATGACACCGCGGTTACTTGGGCCA
>DAIOVO010000001.1:36967-50070 GCA_036758965.1 Chthoniobacterales bacterium | reverse complement strand
GAACGTGATGATGCCGGTGATGGCGCACAATCTTCTCGAATCGATTCGCCTGCTCGGCAACGCCGTCGATGCTTTCACCGAAAAATGCGTCGTGGGCATCGAAGCAAACGAAGAGCGTTGCCGCGAGCTGGTCGAACTTTCGATGGCGATGGTGACGAGTCTGGCACCGAAAATTGGCTACGATCGCGCCGCTGAAATCGCGAAGGAGAGCGCGAAAACCGGCAAGACCGTGCGCGAACTCTGCCGCGAGAAAAAGATTCTGCCCGAAAGCGAACTCCAGGCCGCGCTCGACCCCGTTGCCATGACCGAGCCTGGCGGAACAGGAACTGCTGGCGGATGAGAGGTATGCGCCTCCGCCTGTTCCTCCCTCTCACGATCGTTAGCATGCTAACGATCTCCGCCCTCGCCGCGGACAAGACCATCGACGTGTCCGCGATCATTAAAAAATCGGAAGCGGAATCGATCCTGGGTGAGCCGGTAAAAGAGCCAACGCCGATCAACGTCGATGGCAAAGATGGGCGTTATTCTAAGTGTAATTATTACAGCACCAAATCGACCCGCTCACTCGTGTTGCGCGTCCGCGAGGCGACCAGTGGCAGCGTCGATCCGCAAAAGGAATTCGAGCAAGTGTCGGCCAGTGGTGGCGCGATGAAACCAATCGCTGGCCTGGGAGAAAGAGCTGGCATGTTCGATGGCGTACCGCAGAACGGCCTGCCGGAAAACGTCATCATGCTTTACGTGGTGAAGGGAAAATATTTCATCACCATCGGAATCGGCGGTCTGTCTGACCCGGCCGCCGAGCTCGAAAAAGCAAAATTGGTCGCGCGCAAAATCCTCGCCCAAATCTAGATCTTGTTAGCGACGATAGCGCCACGTGCTCCGGCACACCGCTGCCAGTAGTGGCGAATCGGCCCGCTCGTCCATCTCCGCCCGCGTAAACGCAAATACATCCACTGGCACGGGAAAATTCTCAGGCCGAAAACGTTCCATCCGGTCGCGCGGCGAATCCTGCGCTTCCCGCAGAATGATGAAGAGGTCGAGATCGCTCCCCGGAGCATAGGTATCGTTAGCGAAGGAACCAAACACGATCACTTCTTCCACCGCCGGATTTGTCGCTAATAATTCCTTGGCAAACTCGCCTGTCCGCCGTTTGATGGCCGCGAAATCAACCGATTTTATTTCGACAGAATTCAATGATTGCCTCCGCGTTGGCGATCGCCACTTCCGCCTCCTGCTCGGTATAATAATCCATGGGCGCACCGCGATCGAAGGCATTTGGACACCTGGTCGGTATGTAATGCTTGTCTAATTCGCGGCCAAGATCGACCAGCTCAGGCGGCGCTTTCACGTCGCTCGGGAGATTCCGAAGCAGCTCCGTCACGGAATGCCCCCACGCCTCGAGATGCCGCCTTTGAAAAAGGGCTTTGACTGCTTTCTCGGCCGCTTGCTGGGAGACAAATGCAGCCCAATTGAAATCGCGCGCGTTGAGCAAATTCCGGGCGGCATTCAAGTCCGCTTCCGCTTGTCGAAACCAATCGCGTGATCGCTCAGCCATGGCGGCGAGCGAATACTAGAGCCGTTAGCGAGAATCAACGATCAACGGCGCGCTGGTTCGTAGTCTTCCGTTTGCCCGGCGGGTTGTGGCTGGCCGGTTTCGGCTTCGGCGCGCTCTTTCAGCGCGGCCTTACGCGAAAGTTTCACCCGTCCTTTGTCGTCAATGCCGATGCATTTTACCCAGACCATGTCTCCGATCTTGGCGACGTCTTCTGTTCGCTTGACGCGAAAATCCGCCAACTCGGAAATATGCACGAGGCCGTCTTTGCCCGGGAAAACTTCGACGAATGCGCCGAATTCTTTCGTGCTGACAACGCGACCCTGGTAAGTCTGGCCAACTTCGATCTCGCGCGCCATTCCACCGATGATTTCCTTCGCCCGCGCCATCGATTCGCCGCTGGTCGCATAAATGTGGACCGAGCCGTCGTCTTCGATGTTAATTTCCGCGCCGGTTTCCGCCACAATGCCTTTGATCGTTTTGCCACCGGGCCCGATGAGCGCGCCAATTTTCTCCGGATTAATCTTAATCGTCTCAATTCGCGGCGCATATTTGGAAAGCTCCGCGCGCGGCTGATCGAGCGAGCTGCGCATGATCTCGAGAATCTTCGTGCGCGCTTCTTTCGCGCGCTGAATCGCTTCGCTCAGAATTTTCAAACTGATGCCGGGCAATTTCAGATCGAGTTGGTAGCCGGTGACGCCTTTGCTCGTTCCGCAAAGTTTGAAATCCATATCGCCGAAATGATCTTCTGAACCGATGATATCGGTTAACAATTCGTAGCGCTTGAGATTTTCGTTCTCGTATTCGGTCACGAGGCCGACGGAGATTCCCGCGACCACATCGGTCACCGGCACGCCCGCATCCATTAGCGCCAGCATGCCGCCGCACACGCTCGCCATTGAGGTCGAGCCATTCGATTCCATCACTTCGCTGGAAATGCGGATGGCGTAGCGAAAATCATTGTCGCTCGGCACCACCGGCTCGATCGAACGTTCCGCCAGTGCCCCGTGACCGATCTCGCGACGCGACGCGCCGCCGAAACGACCGGTTTCGCCCACAGAAAACGGTGGGAAATTGTAATGCAGGAGAAACCGCTTCGATTGTTCGCCGCCGCCGTAAGCGTCGATATTTTGCGCTTCTTCGATCGGCGCGAGAGTCGCAAGTGCGAGCGCCTGCGTTTCGCCGCGCTGAAAAATAGCCGAGCCATGCGCGCGCGGGAGCACGCCCACTTCGCAACTGATTTGCCGCAAATCCTGATAACCGCGTCCATCCATCCGCTTCTGTTTTTCCAGCACGCTGACGCGGAAAGCCTTTTTCTGCACGTAATCGAACGCCTGCGAAATCGCGAAGTCGTCGGTGTCCGGGAATTTTTCCAGCATCGCTTTTTTTACTTCTTCCTTGAGCGCGTTGACCGCTTTCGTGCGATCGACTTTCGCCGGAGTGTAAAGCGCACCTTCAATGCGATCGCCCGCGATTTGATACGCGACTTCGAGCAGCTGCGGCTTCACGCTCAAGAGCGGCATTTCGCGTTTCGGTTTACCAACTTTCGCCGCCAACTCTTTTTGCACGCGAATCATCTCGCGTGCGTGCCCATGGGCGAATTCGAGCGCTTTGATGAAATCCGCTTCCGGCACTTCGTCGGCCGCGCCTTCAATCATGATGACATCGTTTTCGGTGCCGACGTAAATGAGATCGAGATCGCTCTCGGCCCGCTCAGTATGCGTCGGGTTAGCGACGAATTCGCCATTTACCCGGCCGATGCGCACGGCTCCAATCGGTCCCTTGAACGGAATATCGGAAACGCAAAGCGCAGCCGAAGCGCCGTTGATCGCCAAAATATCGGGATCATTTTCGCCATCGGCGCTGAGCAGAATGGAAATGACCTGCGTGTCGTAGAAATAACCCTGCGGGAAGAGCGGCCGGAGCGGCCGATCCGTCATGCGCGAGGTAAGCGTTTCCTTTTCGCTCGGGCGACCTTCGCGTTTGAAATAGCCGCCGGGAAATTTTCCGACCGCGGCCGCCTTTTCGCGGTAATCGACCATGAGCGGGAAATAATCCTGCCCTTCTTTAATGGCGGTAGCCGAGACGGCGCTTGTCATGACGATGGATTCGCCGCACGAGACGACGACCGAGCCATCCGCCAGCTTGGCGATTTTGCCCGTTTCAATAGTGATAGAATTGGCGCCGATTTGCGCCGTGACCTTGTTTTGCATTTTACTTTTCCTGGTTGTGCGAAGACCCAGGCCGGTCACCCTGATTGTAGGTGTCAATTCCGCTCACCGCGGCGCTGAAACCTAAAACCCAGGGTGCCTTTTCGGCCCGCCCTTCGCGATATAGTCCTTGTTAGCTTCGACCTGGAAACGCGCCTGCGATTATTTTCGCAGGTTCAACTTTTCGAGCACCTTTTTGTAGCGCTCGTTATTCGAGCGGCTGAGGTAATCGAGCAGGCTGCGGCGTTGCGCGACCATTTTCAAAAGGCCGCGCCGCGAAGAATGGTCCTTCACGTTCGTCTTCAGATGCTCGGTCAATTGCGCGATCCGGCGCGTTAAAAGCGCGACTTGTACATCCGCGCTTCCCGTGTCCTTCTCATGCAACTGGAACTCCTTCAGCTCCGCCGTTTCCGTGGTCTCTGCCATAACGAAGCGGGTAGTGTAGATGAAGAATGTTCCTTCGCAAGTCGCGGCAAATCTCAGCCAGCGTCCTTTTCGGGCAGGCGACGGTGTTCTTGAAAATATTCGGTCAGACTTTTTGCCATCATGGCAAAGTCTGATGGGATCATGAGGACGGTGGTGCTGTTATTTTCCGCGCCTACTTCCGCAATCATCTGCATGCGGCGCAATTCCAATGCGGCCGGATTGCCGGCTATGTTCTCGGATGCCTGCTTCAACTTGACGGAGGCTTCCAGCTCCGCGTCGGCCTTGATCAACCGGGCGCGCTTCTCCCGAATGGCCTGCGCCTGCATCGCCATCACTTCCTGCATCGATTCCGGCAACTCCACATCCTTCATTTCGAACCGCTCCACTTCCAGGCCCCAGGCCACAGTGGAGGGAGCGATCCCTTGCTTGAGCAACAGGTTGATCTTGTCGCGTTCCTGCAAAACCTCGTCGAGATCGTGCTGGCCAATAATGTTGCGCAGACTCGTTAACGCCAGCTGATAGATGGCGCCGTTGGCGTTATCCACCGTGATGATCGACCTGGCGGCATCGGTGATTTTGTACCAAAGCACTGCATTTACTTTGATGGTAACGCTGTCGCGCGTGATCGTCTCCTGCTGCTCCGCTGCGATCGTGCGCACACGAATATCTACCGTGACGCTTTGCTCGATCCCGAGCGGAATGATCCAGTAAAGCCCCGGCCCGCGAATGCCCGCATAACGTCCCAGCCGGAAGATTACGCCGCGCTCGTACTCGCGCGCGATACGCAGGCCAGTGATGAAAAGAAAAACGACGACGGCGATGGTGATTTTTAGTGCAAGATATTCGGTGTTTATTTTATCAAAACGGCAACGGCAAACGATCGGGCGCCACCCAGCTTTCACGCGCGGCGTGCGAGTTAATCACCCTCCGCGAGTAATGAGCAGCGATGGGATCGGCCGGCGTCCAGCGTTCGACGATCAGATTAATGCGCCGCCACAAGGGCACGTGCTGGTAGTGGGTGGCGGTGAGATGATCGAGTAATTGCATCCAGAAACGCGTCACCGTTTCGTGATAAACGTTAATGCCGTGTTTCCGGCTAAATTGTAAAAGCGAGCCACGCATTTTCGCCAGCGCCTGCGGCCACGGCATTTCCTCGAGATAACTCAACGCCACCGCGATGTGCGCGCAGTGGGGAAATTCTGCCGGACGAATTGTGCCCGCCTCAAAGGCGCACACGAGCGCGCGCACTTCGCCATCGTGCGCGAAATCACGAACCTTTAGCGGTTCACTCAATCCCTAAGCTGGAGCGGCGACAAATTTTATCCAGATCAGGAGCAGGATAATCGAGCAGATGATCGAGAGTAAAAGGCCGGCCGGATGAAAGCCCGAGCCTGGCGCCGGGCGCGAAATGGCGCGCCCGATGAGGCCGCCGATAATCGAGCCGATGATGCCCAGTAAGGCGCATTTCCAGAAACCGAGCTGTTGTCTCCCGGGGATAAGTAATTCTGCAATACCGCCGACGACTGCTCCGATGATGATCGACCAGATAATGTGTATCATAAGTTTTTGCGCTTGATGCGAACGCACACTAACAAGCCATTTCGCCGCTGGCCATCGTTTTTTCGCTAAACTGGCGGCCACCGGCGAATAAGTCTCTGCGCTGGCCGACAGGCTGCGTTATTCGCGTTCGCCGCCGTACCAAATGTCGAGATGTTTTCGCGACATCCCCGCGCGCGGTCCACTGCAAAGAAGCACCAGCACGCGCTTCCAGATCGTCCAGCCCGAATACATTCGCAGCTTGCGGCCGGAGGTGATCACGGGCGGGCGCAGTAATTTAAACCGACCAATCTTTTTCAGGGCCAGAGTGAAGAAAACCTCTTCGCCGGCGAAATAGCGTTCGTCGAATCCGCCGCTGGCAAAATAGTTCGCGCGCGTGGTGAAGAGAAACGCGCCCGCCCCAAAATTTAGTCCAAAATAGATGGCCGAGAAAATGCGGAAGGAAATTTTGCCCCAAGTAGGAACCTCACGATCGATCGCCAAACGCGCGCCGCCGCCCGCAACTCCCTGCGCGAGGGCATCGATCACTTCGCGCACGTGCGTCGCGGCAATGTGGGTGTCGGCATCGACAAAAATAAAGATGCTGCCCCGGGCCGCGCGCGCGCCGGCGTTGCGGGCGGCGGCGATTTGGCGCCGATCGATTGTCACTACCCGCGCGCCGAAACTCTCGCCGATGGCTGGCGTAGGGTCGGTGGAAGCATCGTTCACCAGCACGATCTCGTACGAGCAACGCTCGGCTTCGGCCGCGGCGATGATCGCCCGCAAGGTAGCCGGTAGTTCCGCTTCCTCGTTGTAAGCAGGAACGATGAAGGATACCATTTTTAGCTTGAGTGGTTAACTATTTCTCGTTAGCTACTGCTCACTCAACGTTTGAAGTTTTTGAATGCCGGTAAATCGCGAAACTCCCGGCCATATACTTCCACCAGCACATTGGCCGCGGCTTAGAAAGGGCTTGCTCTGCCTACTTCGCTGGCTCGCCAGGGTAGTAGCAGCGCAAAAAATAAGCGTGCGGCAAAAATACACTAGGAACCGTTAGCTTGCGCCCCGGCGACACTCAGCCCTTCGTAGGTCTCGGCCACAATCTGATCTACTACCGCCCGGATGTCCTGGCTGCGCCCAAACACCGCCAGTTGGCGGTCCGCCCCCGTTCCTTCCTGTAGAATGCGATGGATATGATCCATCTCCCGCTGGGTGCCGAGCTCTTCTACTTCCGGAGCGACGAAGTCCAGAAGTTCGTTGATGAGCGAGCGCGTCTCGGCTTCTTCTTCCTTTCCGAAGTCAATCATTTTGCCACCGATTCCATAACGCGAGGCGCGCCATCTGTTCTCATCCAGCAACCTGCGCCGATAGATGCGAAAGGACATGTTTTGGCCGACCAGCTTGAAAAGCTTGGCGATGATCGCCTGGATCAAGGCCGCGATCGCCAAAGTATCATCCACTCTGGACTGCGCATCGCATACCCTAACTTCCAAAGTATTAAAGAAAGGATGCAACCGTATGTCCCACCAGATTTTTTTCGCGTTATCTACACAACCAGTCTTGACCAGTAGCTTGCAGTAGTCTTCGTATTCCGAAAGCGACTCGAAGGCATCAGGGATACCGGTGCGAGGAAACCGCTCGAATACCTTCAGGCGATAACCTTTTAGCCCGGTGTCGTGACCTACCCAGAAAGGGGAGTTAACCGACAAGGCGTAGATATGTGGCAAAAAGTAACGCGCCTGATTCATGACATGAATGGCTGACTCGCGATTGGGAATCCCTACGTGCACATGCAGGCCGAAGATGAGGTTGGCGCGAGCTACCAGTTGCATGTCGCGCACGATTTCCTTGTAGCGCTCGCCCTCGGTAATAAGCTGGTCCCGCCAGTGCGATAAGGGATGCGTGCCGACCGAGGCGATCTTTAAACCCGTGCGGCCAGCCAGGCCAGCCAGGTTACTTCTTAGCTCGAGGACATGCTTGCGCGCATCGGCAATATCGCGGCAAATCTCCGTCCCAAGTTCCACCACCGATTGGTGCATCTCCGGCTTAATCTGCTCCTTCAGCGTTACCTTGCCGTCTTCCAGAATCTCGTGGATGTGCGAGCGCAACTGGCGCGTCTCGGGATCGATAATCGCGAACTCCTCTTCGATGCCCAGAGTAAAAGTGTGATCTTTCAGACTCATGAACCAACTTAGGCCGGATTGAAGATGTGAACCATGATTTTGTGAAAGCCACTTATCCCAGAGGTAAATTCGCGGTTCTCATCCAGCATTTGCACCGCTCCATCGCCATCCGTCGCCCGCACAGTCAGGCTGTAATCATCGACTTCCTCCGGTTGCCACAAGTAACTCCAAAGCGCCCAGGTTAATTTGGTTCCGGGGTAAGCAATTTGGGTTTCTTCCCAGCTTTCACCATCATCGAAGCTTAATTCTACTTTAGAAACTCCGCGATTGCCGCCAAAGGCGACGCCTCTTACTTCCAGACCTTGCCCGACATTAGCCTGCTTAATCCAACTCTCGTTAGCTGGCACATCAATACGCGAGCGCGTGGGGACGATAAAGTTCGGTCCCCAGCCCTGCGCTTCGTAAAAGCCTTTGGCGTCGTCTCCCGTCAGCTCTATGCGCGTCAACCATTTCACATGTTTTTCGCCAAAATAGCCCGGCACGATTACTCGCGCCGGGAAACCGTGTCGGTCGGGCAAATCCTCGCCGTTCATCTTAAAAGCAATCAATGTCGTCGTATCCTTCGCCTTCGCTATCGGAATAGTATCGCTGTAGTTATCTACTCCGTACATTCGCACCTTCTTCGCGTCGGGCAGGAGGCCGGCGGTCAAAAGCAGATTACCCATCGGAATACCCTGCCAGACGGCGTTACTCATCAAGCCGGCGTCTAGTCCGTTACTTATGCACATTAAAGTCGTCTCCTGATCGGTCATCGACATCGCTCTTAAATCCTGGAGCCGATAGGTGCGCGGATTCTGAACCAGGCCGGTGATTTCGAGATGCCATAGGCCTTCGTCCACCCGCGGGTCCACGATGTTCTTGGTCACGCAATAAAACTGGTCGTTCGGCGTGATGGGCTGCACGCCCGGTCCGAGATATTGCGTCCCATCGTAGCTAAAGGTGGCAAGGCGAAATAGCCTGCGGGCGATTGCTACCCCGCCGCCGGCTAAAAGTATACCCGCCGCCCCGAGGAGGAAACCACGACGGCCTATCTTAGGGCTGTAGGCAGTAGTTGGCTCCGTCGGTTTTCTATCACTTGTTAGGAAATCAAAACCAAGCACGAGTAGTCGCTCGAAGACGAGAAAGGCGATAAGTAAACCCAGAAGCGTGATCAATCGGGCGACCGCGATTGGCAGCCCACCATAATGAGTGCCGAGCACGGGCCAGAGGAGAGCGGCGCAGAAGGCCAGTGGGAGCAAAACGAAGAAAAGGAAGGTAGACAGATAACTCACCCGCTCTCGTTTTCGGCGAACGAGGCCATAAACAGCGCCGCCGATCATTCCCACAACGAGCTGACCGAAGATGCTGGAGCTAACCCCCAGTTGCTTCAGGTGGTTGTAGCCGCCGACTTTTCCCATGACCCAGAAGAATGGCTTCGGCGAAATGAAGACGCTCAGCCGATCGCCTAAAATCACCAGCGGAGTGGCGATTTGAAGCGCCCAGGCAAAGAGTAGCATCACGACCGTGAGCGCGATCCCAGCAAAGAGACCGGCGAGAATTCCAGCAAAAATTGCCTTACTCCGACTCATGGTGCGAGATTGAGCATAAAGTTACTTCCGAGAGAGCGCGATCGTAATGAAGGTGACAAGAATCTTACCGCCGGCCGCGAGCGTACCGCGCACACTTCCAGAAACCTTGGAGACGCCCCCGGCGCGGCAGCGATGATCCACCGGCAGCTCCAGTATCCGCAATCCCGCGCGCGCTGCTTTCATCTGCATTTCGAGGTTCCAGCCGTAAGTGTCTTCCCGCATTGCGAGTTTTTGCAGACAATCGCGCCGAATCGCACGGAAAGGACACATATCGGAATAGCGAACGCCATAGAGCAGACGAATCAACAAACCAGCAAGATGACCGGCGAAAATTTGCTGTGCGTTCATGCTGCCGCGCTCGCGCCGGCCCCGAGTGCGCGAACCGATCACGAAATCATAGGCGTCGTTTTCGATTGGCTCGACTAACGAGGAAATGAATTGGGGCACGTCGCTCCCGTCGCCATCGAGAAAAACGATAATCTGTGTCTCGTTAGAAACCGCCGCTGTGCCCGCCAGGCAGGCCCGGCCATAACCGCGCCGCGCGCTTACGACGCGCGCTCCTGCTTCCTTCGCGCGTTCCGCCGTCCGGTCGGTACTCTCGTTATCGACCACGATGACTTCGCGCGGAATTCCCGTGGCCGTCACTTCACGCACGACATCTGCGATCGGTTCCTCTTCGTTCAGCGCCGGAATGATAACCGAGACATTCATCCCAGGACCAGGCGCGCACCGGTGAAATAAAGAAGGAGCGCGAAAAAATCGGCGAGGGCGAGGGTGACCGGGCCAGCGGCGATTTTTGGATCGAGCTTCAACCAGTGCAAAAAGGAGGGAACGCTCAGGCCGAATAAACAGGCGCTGACCAAAGACAATGCGATGCTGCCGCCGATGACGGCTGCGCTGATCGAGTCGCGCCGCCAAATCCAGACGACTGCCGCGACCAGCGCGCCACAAGCCAGGCCGATGAGAAACGCGGTCGCGATCTCACGGCGAAATGCGTTCACAAACCAATGCCAGGTGAGCGGCGCCGACCGTAGCGCCTGAATCGTAACCGACATCGATTGCATGCTGACGCTTTCGTTCAGGCCAAGCACCATTGTGAGAAAAAACGCTATGACGAGACTTCGCGCGAGAGTGGTGGCGAAAACCCCGGCCAGTACCGCGCAGATGGTCCCGCTGGCCACGCTCGCGAGCAGCCAGGGAAAACGAAACCGAAAAATGCGCCAGGGCGAAACGTCGCCACGGATTTGCGACAAACGGAAACCGAGGGCGGCAAAAACATCGTCGCTGATTGGCGCAGTCACGCTTTTTGGTTCATCACGGTCGCCCGCCTGAAGAATTTCCTCGGCGAAAAGACTGACGTCGATCACGCCCACAACTCGCCTTTCCGAATCGACGACGGGAAAGGCAAAAAATTTGTAGAGAACGAAAAATTCGCAGGCATCGAGAACGGTCGCGGTGGCGGGAATGGCGACGACTTTTCGCACCATGATCTCGCTTAGCGGCGTCTCCAGCGGCGCGGTCAATAAGCGCCGCGTCGGCAACACGCCCGCTAGCCGGCCGTCGCGATCGGTCGCGAAAAAATAAATGATCCGCTCGCCCACGCCTTCGCGCCGGATGCGGGCGAGCGCATCGGCCACGTTCATTTCCGCATCGAGCAATGGAAAATCGGTGCGCGCGTGAGCTGCCACCGGTGAATTGAAATCGGGAACGCCGGTGAGCTCGGGCATGACGTTATCTTAATACGAAAAAGCGGCACTTTAGACCGCCCGTCATCCCGAGCGAAGCCGAGGGATCCCGCCGCGAAAGCTTAAAGGTCACATCGCGGGATCCCTCGGCTTCGCTCGGGATGACGGTGAATTCGCTCGGTTTACGTTCTGGACGATTCCTTTGTTGCGGAGAATTTCAGCTGCTTCGCTGAAGTAATCTTTGATGTCGGTCTGCGCGCGGATCCAATCGAGGTAGCGCCCAATCCCTTCCGCTAAATCGATCTGCGCCGTGTAACCAGCGGCGCGCGCTCGCCCGGTCCCGCTGGTGAGATGACGCATTTCGCCGGGACGAAATTCGCCGTTCACTTCCGGTGCGATGTTAATGCCGAGCGCGTCGGAAATTTGCGCGGCCATTTCGCGAACGGAAACGCCGCGACCGCTACCAACATTCACCGGCAACCCGTCGAGCGCGTCGGTTTCAGCCGCGAGTAAATTGGCGCGCGCGATGTCTTCCACGAACGACATGTCGCGCGTTTGCTCGCCATCTTCGAAGAAAACCGGCGGCAGATTGTTGAGCAGGCGTGTGCAAAAAATTGCGATCACGCCGGTGTAAGGATTAAAGATCGATTGCCGCGGGCCGTAGGTGCAGGAGTAGCGCAGAGCGACCGTCGGGATACCGGCCTGTTTTCCAAAGAGCAGCACCAATTTTTCCTGATCAACTTTTGTTAAACCGTAAACGGTCTCGCCGCCGACGGGCGCGTACTCGGGCGTGGGCACGCTCGCGGTCGGCTCGTTGCAAATCGGACAGCGGACCGACCAATCGCCACGGCGCAGTTGTTCCACCGGGCGCACGTTTGGAAAGACCAGTCCGTGCTGCGGACATTCGCCCGCGCCTTCGCTGTAAACGGCTTGCGAGCTGGCGACGACGATCTTTTTTACCGGCAAATTTTTCTCCCGAATAACCTCGAGCATCTGCGCGGTGCCAAAGGAATTGACCTGCACATATTTTGCGATCTCCGGCATGTAACCGCCATACGCAGCCTGATGAAAAACAATGTCGATGTCCGCGAGCGCGTTCTCGATCGTCTCGCGGTCGCGCAGATCGCCTTCCACGAATTCTGCGCGTGGATTGATCCAGGCGGGCCGGCCGTGTTTGTGCGTGTTTGGCTCGAGATTATCGAGAATGCGCACGCGCCAGCCCTCGCGCACGAGCAAATCGGCCAGATGCGAGCCGATGAGGCCGGCGCCGCCGGTAACGAGAGCGCGCTTGCCGTTTTTCATTCCGCAATTCTGGCGCGACCATCGCGCGCGACCAAATCCCGGAGAAATTGTGCAGTCGCCGGCGCAACGCTCTCATTGTCCGTGTCTAACAATTCCTGAGCAAGACGCCGTAGCGTGGCGCGATCATCGACATCGAAACCATTGGGCAGGAGATGAACTGGAAGGCCGATCTTTTTTGCCTGGGTCAAGGTTTGGTCCAGCACTCGCTCGCTGCTCCAATCAATTTCCTGGAAGAGCGTCCGGTGTAACTTTTTAAGCCCGATCAAATAATAACCGCCGTCATCGGACGGACCGAGCACCACTCTATCGCCGTCGCGCTGCAACTGCGCCGTCGCCGCGCGAAAATTTTCTACTGGCACCGTCGGACTATCGGAATTGATCAGGCAACAACTGGAGAAACCGAGCTGGAGCAAGTCTTCCACCGCGTTGGTGAGCCGTGCGCCAAAATCATCGCCGCGTTGAATTAGCAGACAAAAGTCCGGCGGCAAAATCATTTCGTAATCTGCTTCCGCGCCGGCCGGAGTGAAAACGGCCACGCCAACACTGGCATTTTCCGACTCGCGGCCGGAAGTGATCGCCGCTGCAAGGTCGCGCAGGAAGCAGATATTCAATCCGGCCGCTTCCTCCGCGGTTAGCGGCGG
>DAIOVO010000001.1:21536-36941 GCA_036758965.1 Chthoniobacterales bacterium | reverse complement strand
TGACCGCGCCCGCCCGCGGAGCTTTCGTCATGATTGCAAGCGCACATTGCCCTGGCGCCACCCGGAACGCGTGCTTCGGGTCCAGCACGCGATGGAGGGAAGACATTCTTTTGTCGCGCGTGTGACTACGACTTTTGGCAGAGCGCGTATTGATACCGACCAACGCGCCACATTCGTACTGAAGCCCAGGGCTGCGTTTGGCAAAGCTTTTGGAACTGCGGACCGGAAAGGGCAGTCGCTCGAACCGGTTCCCGGCAAATCCGCGCGCGTCCGCTCAGATGCGCGAAAAAACGCATAAAGAGAAGCGGAAGAGAAGCGGAAAAAGCAAACCGCGGCTCCGCTAAAAAGCAGCGGCCGCCAGTTTTTAAAACACGAAACATTTCCGACAGGGCTTGTTCTCGGTCAGGCAAAACAGTGAAGAGCCGCGAGGCAATAATTTCCGTGAAAGTCGCATCAAGCTGTGCCAGATCGAGCACGTTTCCCCGCACAAATTCGCAATTGGACAATCGATGTGCCCGTGCTTTTTCGCGGGCAAACTCTAACTGGCGCCGCGAATTATCTACTCCCAGAAAAGAGAGCGCGGGAAAGCGTTGCGCCAAATGCCGAAGATAAAAGCCAGGCCCACAACCAACCTCCAAAACGTGACCTCCGGGTGCAGGCGCGCTTCCATTCCAGAGCGTGTGAATGACGCGCTCGGTATCGTCACGGAAAAGATGTTCGCGGCAGAAAATATAGATGGGCGCAAATTGATCGAAGAGGCTCTCGCAGGAATCCGTGTTTGGAAAAGCGGACGAGGTAGGCGCCAAGGCGGCGGAGCTGAGTTCGGCGGATTTTGCAAGGGGAGCCATACAAGGAAGGTAAGTTCTAGCGTTGTTTGAGGCAGTTATCCACACGCTCTTTTAATAGAGGTTTTCAAAACAAACTTTCTTCTTCTTCTTCTACCGGCGAACAACTTTTCTTTTCTGCACGCGCTAGCGGAAACGGAACGGCCAGAACACAAACCATGAACAACTCTGGAAATCCGCTCCCGGGCAAAAGCCAGACGCGCGATTTTCCCGGTTATTCAAAGTTGTTCGCTTCTTCTTGGGCAATCGTTTAACACCTCGGCGTGAATCTTTCGCTCATCACCCGCGCACTGGCCGTCGCCGTCATCCTTCAAATCACGGTTTTTGGTCTTGCCCGGGCAAAAGAACCGCAACCAACACTGGTCGCGATCCAAAAAATATTGACCAGTAAAATTTTGGTTGATCTCACCCACGATTTCGCGCCCGGCATCCCGCACTGGTCGGGATTTCCGGATGAGGAGCGCAAAAGGATTTATTGGTACGACAAACAACCGAGAATGATGGGCGAGGGATTTTTCGCGGAAGTCTTTACACATGTTGGCCAATGGGGAACGCACGTCGATCCGCCGGCGCATTTTCACAAAGGCCTGCGCACAGTCGATCAGATCGAGCTGAAAGAAATGATTTTGCCGCTCGCGTGCATCGACGTCCACGAAGAGTGCGCACGAAACCCCGATTACGTCCTCACTCTTGAGCGCGTCAAAAAATGGGAGCACGACCACGGCCAGGTTCCCGCCGGCGCATTCGTCGCCATGAGAACAGACTGGAGTAAACGCTGGCCCGACGCCGCCAGAATGGCCAACAAAGACACGGAGGGCGTCGCCCATTATCCCGGCTGGAGCCTGCCCGCGCTCAAATATTTGTATGAACAACGAAAAATCACCGCTTCCGGCCACGAAACCACCGACACCGACCCCGGCGTCGCCACCACCAAAGACGATTACTCACTCGAGACCTACGTTTTGGGGACTAACCATTACCAGATCGAGTTGCTAACGAATCTGGATCGGGTGCCGGAAGCAGATGCCATCATCATCGCCACCTTCCCAAAACCCAAAGGCGGCTCAGGGTTTCCCGCCCGTGTCTTTGCTATTCTTCCGTGATATTTGAAATGATTCCATCAAGCGTGCTCTTATGAAACCGCCCAAAAGGTCATCACGCAAAGCCGGCTTGGAGTCGAAGCGAGCCGTGCGTGATCTTGGACCTCGTTAAATGAAGGTGACGCACTTTATTATTCTCGCGCTTGCGGCCGCAGCTTTTGGCCCGGCGACACTCATCGCGCGCACTGACGATGTTTCTTTACCGTCAGAGGCGGAGCTCGAAAAGATCGCCCTCAAGCATCCCGCGCCTGACTATCCCAAGAAGATACGGGCAGGCCATTTCACCGGTAAAGGAGTTTTCGATATTCAGGTGGACGCGCGGACAGGGAAAGTGATCGACGTTAGCGTGAATCGCAGCACAGGCTCTGCCGTGCTCGATCAATCTGCCGTTGAGGCATTGAAGCACTGGCTCTTTCGAACCAACTCGGTAGTTCGGGTACGAGTGCCAATCGAATTCACCCTGCAACGGAAAGATGGTTGAACTCCTTTCATACAGCGAGGCGCGGCACCGGTTGACCTAATCGGGGCACGCGTCGTTAATCGCAAGGCGCGATGAATTTACTCGAACAACTTCAGGAGCGCGTGGTCTGCGGGGACGGCGCGATCGGCACCTTGCTGCTCGAGCAGGGCGCGGGAATCGAAAATTGTCTGGAAGAAATTTGCATGAGCGACCCGGATCGGGTGCGCCAAATTCATGAAGAATATATCGCCGCCGGAGCCCGTTTGATCGAGACGAATACGTTTGGCGCTAACGCCGTTCGGCTGGCACGATTTGGTTTTGAGAATCGCGTGGCGGAATTCAATCGCGCGGCCACTCGACTGGCGAAAGCTGTCGCGACCGGCAAGGATGTTTGCGTTGCGGGCAGCGTCGGGCCGCTCGGCATCAGTGCGCTCGAAGCAGAGGAGCGCGGGATCGATCGCTCGCAGACATTCCACGATCAAATCGAGGCGCTGCTCGACGAAGGCGTGGACGTGATTTTTCTGGAAACGTTCATGGACGACGCGGAAATGGAGATCGCGTTGGCCGCGAAAAATTCGCTTGGCAATTGCACCACGATTTGCTCTTTCGCCTGCGAGCCAGAAGGGCGCCTCGCGTCCGGTGTTCTGCTGACGGAAGCGTTCGCGAAATTGCGGAGATTGGGCGCGCACGTCACCGGCGTGAATTGCATGAACGGGCCGCACGCGACGGTGCAATTGCTCAAGCACATTCCGATCGATGGATTGCTGGCGGCATTTCCAAACGCCGGTTACCCGAAATACACCGATGGCCGTTTTCTTTACCATGCTGCGCCAGCTTATTTTGCGCAGGCCGCGCGTGAGCTGGTGGCCGAGGGCGCGCGTCTGATTGGCGGATGCTGCGGAACAAATCCGCGCACCATTGCCGCGATGGCGCAGGCCATTGCCGGGCTAGCGCCGGTGAAAACAAAAGCGGTCCGCGTGCTGGAAACACCGCCGGCGCCGCAAAAGAAAATCGTCGCGCCGCCCGAAGAAAGTCTGCTCGATAAACTCGCGGCGGGAAAACAGGTCGTCATTTGCGAGCTGGACCCGCCGAAAACGCTCAGCCTGGAAAAATATTTTCGCGGCGCGCGCGAGCTGGTGGAGGCCGGCTGCGATGCGATCACCCTGGCGGACAATTCGCTCGCCATTCTGAGAGTGAGCAATCTCGCCGTGGGCGCCATGCTCAAAGAGCGCTTCGGGATCACGCCGCTGTTGCATTTGAGTTGTCGCGACAAAAACGTCCTCGGTCTGCAAAGCGAGCTTCTCGGAATGGCCGCCCTCGGCATGCGCCATGTCCTGCCGCTGACCGGTGATCCGGCGCGCGTGGGCGATCACCCCGGCGCCTCTTCTGTTTACGACGTGAATTCGATCGAGCTGATTTCGATCATCAAAAAACTGAACGAAGGCTTCAGCCACGCCGGAAAATCGCTCAAGGCGCAGACGCAATTCGTCACCGCCTGCACCTTTAATCCAAACGCGAAGAACCTCGATTCGCAGGTGAACCGGCTCGAGCGCAAAGTCGCGGCCGGAGCGCAGTTCGCCATGACGCAGCCGATCTTCGATGTCGAGCTTGTGGGGGAAACCAAACGGCGCACAGCGCACTTGAATATCCCGATTTTTCTCGGCGTCTGGCCGCTGATGAGCGCGCGGCAGGCGGAATTCCTGCACAACGAAGTGCCCGGCATCATCGTGCCGGAAACTGTGCGCCAACGGATGAATCAGGCGGGCGAGAATGGGCGCAGCGTCGGCTTGGATATCGCGCGCGAAGTTGTTTCCGCCGTGCAGGCGGAGTTCTCCGGGATTTATTTGATCACGCCATTCCTCAATTTCGATGTTACCTGCGAGCTGGCGCGATTTGCGCGGACTGGATAAGGGCTGAATTTGGCGCGCTTGCAAACACGGCGCGCTTTCTGGTTTCAAATTGGGGGATTGATCGTCGCGATCATCGTGATCGCGATCCTGTGGCATTTTTTTCCTGTCGCCGATCTGCTGGCGGCCGTGCAGGAACGGGTGATGCATTGGGGCGCGTGGAGCGCGATTTTCTATCCGCTCCTTTATGCCAGTTGCAATTTGCTGTTGCTGCCGGGTGGCGTGCTCAGCATCGGCGGCGGTTTCTTTTTTGGTTTGTGGTGGGGATTTTTCATCGTCCTGCTCGGGAACCTGGCGGGCGCCGCTTTGGCTTATTTGATCGGCCGGACGATCGGGCAAAAATTTCTCGACCGGCGTTTCCGAAAATCGCAACGTCTGGACAGGCTGCGGCCGGCAGTTGAACGCGAAGGCTGGAAATTGATCCTCCTCAGCCAGCTGCATCCGCTTTTCCCCACCAGTCTGATGAATTATCTATACGGGCTAACGAGACTTAAGTTTGGCACCTGCATGATCTGGATCGCGATTGGCCAGGCGCCGGGTCTGTTCCTGTACGCTTATTTAGGAACGCTGGGCCAGCTTGGGCTGCGTCTTGCGAGGGGGGAAACTCATCCGCGGCTGCACGAATACTGGTATTGGGGCGGAGGTCTGGCGTTATCGATCGTTATTCTCTATCTTTTGGGACAAACGGCAATGCGGATTATGCGCGCTTATAATGAGTAATATGTTGATTGATAATAACATCGATAGAATTGTTTCGGAGGCGCTCCGGTCCAGATCGTTTTCTCACTCACCGTATTCCAAGTTCCCCGTGGGCGCAGCTATCTTGTGCGGCTCAGGCAAGATTTTTACCGGCACAAACGTCGAAAATGTTTCTTTCGGTCTGACAATTTGTGCAGAACGCGCCGCGGCGTGTTCTGCGATTTCGGCCGGTGAACGTGAATTCGTGGCAATTGCTATAGCGGCCGACTCGGAAGAACCGGTCGTCACCTGCGGCGCGTGCCGCCAGTTTCTCGCCGAGTTTGCGCCTGGGTTGACGATCATTTCCTCTAATCTGGCAGGGATGCGAAGGATGGAAAGTCTGTCCGATCTTCTGCCCGAGCCGCGTCGAGGAATTTTGAAATGAACGGCGTAATTGAGGAAACGGACGTGTTGGTGATTGGCAGCGGGCACGCCGGAATCGAGGCGGCCTTGGCAGCGACTCGAATCGGTGCCCGGACAATGTTGCTGACGCAGAATCTCGATACCATCGGTCAGATGTCGTGTAATCCGGCGATTGGCGGTTCCGCCAAGGGACACATCGTGAAAGAGATCGATGCGCTTGGTGGGGCGATGGGACTTAATGCCGACGCGACGGGCATTCAGTTTCGCCGTTTGAACCGCAGCAAAGGTCCCGCGGTTTGGGCCACTCGGGTGCAGTGCGACAAAAAGGCATACCAATTTCGCATGAAAGCGCTCTTGGAGCGAATGCCGTCATTACGATTGCTTCAGGGAACTGCCAGTCGTGTCTTGACAAAGGGTGACGAAATAACCGGGGTGGAAAGCAGCTTGGGCGGCGTAATCAGCGCCAAATCGATAGTAATTACCGCCGGCACATTTCTGCGCGGTCTGCTGCACGTCGGCCAGCAAACATCAGCTGGTGGCCGGATGGGCGATACGGTGTCGTCGGGTTTAAGCCAGAGCCTAGGCCAACTCGGAATTGAGGTTCGCCGCTTCAAGACCGGAACACCATGCCGGCTTAACGCCCGCTCAATCGATTTTCGAACGTTGGAAGTACAAAACGGCGATGAACCCCCTCCGCGGTTTGCTTCAGTGAGCGAGCGGAGGTCGGCTGACGATTTTTTTACGCTCAATTTCGACCCCGAAGGCGTGTTCCACGTGGAACAACTCCCCTGCTGGATCACCCGTTCGACTCCTGAGACGCATCTTATAATTGAATCGAATCTATCGAAGTCGCCGCTCTATCAAGGCCGAATCGAAGGAATTGGCCCGCGCTATTGCCCGTCGATCGAGGACAAAATTGTCAGATTTAAAGAAAAAAGTTCGCATCAGATTTTTCTCGAACCCGAAAGTCGTCATAGCGAGGAAATCTATGTAAATGGCGTTTCGACCAGCCTGCCTTACGACGTGCAGCAAGAGTTCATTCACTCAATCCCTGGTCTCGAGCGCGCGGAAATCATTCGTCCAGGTTACGCCGTCGAATACGACTATTTCCCGCCCGATCAACTTACCACTGCTCTCGAATCGAAAGCAATTGGCGGCCTCTTTTTTGCCGGTCAGGTGAATGGCACCTCCGGTTACGAGGAGGCAGCGGGCCAGGGACTGGTCGCGGGGGCGAACGCCGCCCTGCGCGCCGCCGCTCGCTCTTCCTTTTTGCTCGAAAGAGAAACCAGCTACATCGGAGTAATGATTCATGATCTGACGACTAGCGGCACCGACGAGCCTTATCGGATGTTTACCAGCCGCGCGGAGCATCGCCTCACGTTGCGGGAAGATAATGCCGACCTGCGATTAACAGATATTGGCGCGGCAGTCGGTTTGGTCGACGAACAAAGAATTGTTTTGCTCCAGTCAAAGCGCGCCGCTGTCGCTGCAGCCGAAAAGATAATTTCCAGTGAAAGAATCGGCGGTCGACTCCTCCGCGACGAGATGAGAGATCCTAGATTTTCTATCTCTTCGCTGCCGCCTGAGCTTCGGAGCCAGGTGCCCGAAGCGATTTGGCAACACGTCGCGACCGAGGCTAAATATTCCGGTTACATTTCCCGGCAGGCGCGCGAGATTTCACAAGCTGGGAACGATTTTGCGATTCCTTCAGACATCGATTTCAATCTGATCCCCGGCTTGCGAAACGAAAGTCGCCAGAGGCTGGCCCGATTTCGGCCTGCTTCGGGTACCGTCGCACGGCAAATCCCCGGAATGACCGCGGCCGATATTTCCCTTATTCGCATCTGGCTAAAAAACAATAGCTTAAGCATAATATATTGATCTATTTTTGGACTATAATCACTAGTTATCTGCTCGGTTCGATCCCGTTTGGTTACCTCGCCGGCAAACTGGCTGGCGTGGACGTTCGCAGCGAGGGAAGCGGCAACATCGGCGCGACCAATGTGCTGCGGGTGCTGGGAAAAAAATACGGTTACACAGTTTTCATCGCTGACGTATTGAAGGGTTTTGCCGCCGTCCGCCTGGCTCTGTTTTTTGATGGATGGAGGCAAGGCTCGCTAATGGGGATTCTTGCCGCGGTATGCGCTGTCGTTGGTCACTCTTTCCCGATCTGGCTTCGATTTCGCGGCGGCAAAGGCGTCGCGACTTCCGCCGGGGCTAGCCTGGGTTTAGTGCCGTTGGCAGCTGTTATCGCCATGAGCATCTGGACTATTACCTTCCTAACGTTTCGTTTCGTCTCGCTCGCATCGATGATCGCCGCCGTCGCTTTGCCGCTAAGTGTGTGGTTGCTCGCGACTCGCGAAAGACCGGTTGATCGCGTTCTGCTCTCTTTTGTAACCTTGATTACCGCGCTCGTCATTCTGCGTCATCGTCCTAACATCGTTCGCTTGATGCGAGGCGAGGAGCCGCGCTTCATCCGTAAATGAAAAGCATTGCTATTTTGGGGACTGGGAGCTGGGGCACTGCGCTGGCAGCGCTCTGGGCGCAGGATGGGCGGCCGATTACTCTTTGGGGCAACAACCCCGAGCGCGTTACCCAAATTCGCCAGACCGCCGAAAACATCGACTATCTTCCCGGCATCCGCCTGCCGGGAAACATTTCCCTCACTCATCAACTGGAGGATTGCGCCACGGCGGACCTGGTCGCCTTTGTCACCCCGTCGGTGGCGCTTCGCAAAATTGCGGAGCGCTTGGGAAAAATAGGGATTGTGTCGGAAGCGGTCTTGCTCAGTTGTACTAAAGGAATCGAGCACGGCAGCGGAATGCGAATGACCGAGATACTTGCGGAGCACTTTCCCCGGCAGGCCATCGCGGTCTTGTCTGGGCCTAACCTGGCGGTGGAAGTAGCTCGCAGCCTGCCCACCGCCACCGTGATCGGTTGTTCTAACGAGAATTGTGCAACTCAGCTACAGTTTTTTCTGGGCAGCGAACTATTTCGAATCTACACCAGCAATGACGTCATTAGTATCGAGCTGGGCGGCGCGCTCAAGAACGTCTTTGCCATTCCCGCCGGGGTAAGCGATGGCCTGGGCCTGGGCGATAACTCGAAGGCCGCGCTTGTGACCCGTTCTATGGCTGAACTGCTCCGGCTCGGCACCGCCATGGGTGGAAACGCGCGCACCTTCTATGGCTTGAGTGGCGCAGGCGACCTCATTGCCACTTGTTTTAGTAAACATAGCCGCAACCGCAGAGTAGGTGAGCGGCTGGGCGCGGCCGAAACTCTCGACCAAATACAGGCCGACATGAAAATGGTCGCGGAAGGAATCCCGACGGCCAAGAGCGCTTTCGAATGTGCCCGCCGTCTCGAGGTGGACACACCGATCATCGACCAGGTCTATGCCGTTCTCTACGAGAAAAAACCGCTTCTCTTCGCCATGCGCGAGTTGCTGGGGCGCGACCCCAAAGCGGAGCGTATTTAAGAACTGAAAAGCTTGGTCAGTGCCTCCGGGTAAAGCACGTGCTCTACTTCCTGGATGCGGGCATGCAATACCTCGGAAGTATCACCTATGAGGACGGAAACTTTTCGTTGCGCGATGATGGCGCCGTGGTCGATCAGCTCATCGACATAATGCACGGTTACTCCAGTCCACGTTTCGTTAGCTAGAAGCGCCCGTTTCCATGCTTCCAAGCCGGGATACTTCGGGAGCAGGGAAGGATGAATATTAATGATTCGCCGTGGGTAGGCACTTAGCATTGGTTCTTTCAAAATGCGCATGAATCCAGCCAGGACGACAAACTCCACTTCGGCATCCTTTAACATCGCTACCAACTTGCGTTCTACCTCGGGTTCCAGCCGGCCGCGAAATTGCCCGGGCGCCAGATAAACGCTCGGAACTCCAAACTCACCCGCGATCTCAAGTATGGCCGCATCAGAAACATCGGAAACAACCAGCCTGGCTTCGGCCGCGAGTTTCCCGTCACGGATACTTTCCAGAATGGCGCGGCAATTCGAGCCTTTGCCCGATCCCAAGATGCCGATGTTAACCATCAACCTTGCCTAATCCTTGTTAGCAAGTCGGAGGTCGAGTAACCCGGCTCGAAAGGAACTATCTCGATCTTTGTCCCAAGCTTCTCCAGCGCCGCCCGTTCTTCCTCATTTAGGTTCTCCACTCGGTAGTCGCCGCCCTTGACGTAAATCGCCGGCTGCGCCGCTAGTAAAAAGCGAGTAGCGCGCGGTTCGGCGAAAATCGTCACCGCATCGACCGTCTCCAGCGCCGCCAATATTTCCGCGCGATCTTTCGCTCGATTCAGTGGTCGTCCGCTACCCTTTAATTCACGCACCGATTCATCGCCATTCACACCCACTACCAGCAAATCACCGAACCCCCGCGCCGCTTCCAGGTAGCGAACATGACCAGGGTGTAGAATATCGAAGCAACCATTAGTCGCGACCACGCGCTTGTTTTCGCTGCGCCATCGCCGCGTTCGCTCCGTCAGTTGCTCCAGGTTGAAAATCTTCGACTTCATTTTTTCCCAACTACACAGCGCAGCGCGCGCGGCAATAGCTCAAATGTGGCTGGGTCGTTCCCAATTAGCTCGCCATCCACGTTGAACCACATACCCGGCCGCGAATTAATCGCCACTTTTTTGGCGCGTCGAAAAATGATCGCGTCCGATGAAAGATGTTTGCCGAGCAGAATCTGCGCGGTCAGAATTGCCAGCTCGGCCATGCCACGCTCGGGGATTAAGACCAGGTCGAGCAAGCCATCATCGAGCTCTGCTTCGGGAGCGATCGGGATGCCGCCGGCGACGTAGCGGCCGTTTGCCACTACCACGTTGTAGAGATCGAGCTCGAGTGGCGGCAGGTCGTCCAAAGTCACCGTAGTTGCATAACCTCGTAGTTCGGGCAAAGCCGCCGCCGCGCCACGCAGGTAGGCCAGTGGTCCCCAGGTCTGTTTTACTTCCGGCGTCAGCTTCTCATCGACTAATCCGCTAAACCCGCCGGATGAAACATTGATAAAATGGCGCACGCGATCGCTCGTCACTCGTACCAGATCGATTGCGCGCGTTTCACCCGCGGCGATTTGCGCGATCGCGTCATCTAACTTTTCAGGCATGCCCAGCGTGCGCGCGAAATCGTTGCCAGTGCCGAGCGGAAGAATAGCCAGCACCGATTTGCAGTCAGCCGCGGCCATTCCGTTTACTACTTCGTTCAACGTCCCGTCACCTCCGGCGGACACGATCAGGTCGCATCCACTCGATTCGCGCGCGAACGCTTCCGCCTCGCCTGCTTCCGTGCTCACAAAAATTTTGGCCGGCTTCAATGCCTGGAGTTTCTCCCGCATCGCATCCTCATCTTTCACCGATCCGGCGACGGGGTTCAAAATTACGTGGGTCTTCATGCGTTGGCGCTGCAATTTTCCTCGGCTAGGCGCGGGTGGCAATGGCATCCTTTCGGCTTGCCCCCCGGTGGCGAACAATGATTCATAGAAATGCCATGACGCGCCATCCTTATCATATTTCCGAAGACCCGGTCACCTCTGCCAGGTTTTCACCACCGTCCCAGGAGCGCGAGATTGCGCACCTGCCGGCACACGATGGCAAACCGCTCCTGCTCGCTCTGGCCCGCAACCCCACCACGCTTTTCGTTTGCTGGAGCGTTGATTGGAAAACCGTATTCGCTGATGGCGCACCGCCGGACCGCCAGGTTCACGTGCGGCTTCGCTGTAATGGCGCGGAAAAAACCATCGGCCTCGAACCGGCGCTGGGAAGTTATTCGATTCGCGATCTGGAACCGGGTCAGACTTACGCGGTCGAGCTGGGTTACTATCTTGCCGGTAGCTGGAGAACGATCGTCATTGGAAACGAAGCGATGCTACCACTTGCCAGCGAAGCAACCGCGCCGGAGCCGGTCACAGTCGCCACGATTCCGTTCCACCTGTCATTTCAGCGAATGCTTGATTTGCTTGGCAAACAGCAGAATCTCACTGCCCGTCTCGGCCATTTGCAGGAGCTTGCTACCGCCGGTGATCTTTCCCCGACTGAGCGCAAAATCCTTCGCAAACTCGGATTCTCCCACGCTGCACAGCGCCGGCAATCCGACCATCAGGCAAGGCTGGAAAAACTACCGATACGTCAAAACCGTCAACCGTTCGACTTCAGCAGCGCCAGCGTAAGCTCATCACCGCGCTAGTTTCAAAGTCCCGGCCCCGAATTATTCTATTTCGTGCCGGTCCCGAAAATGGTCTGGAAATTCGGGCTCTGCTTTTCGCGCGCGACTACGCGCACATCGATATTCTTAAAGTCCGCGCCTTCCAGAAGCTGGTGCAATCGAACCTCACTAAATCCAAGCCAGTGATCGGCGTAAAGTTCCCGCGCCTTCTCGAAATTGTGCGACAACAAATCCAGCACCACCACACGTCCATTTCTTGTTAGGATGCGATGCGCCGCCGCCAGCGCCTGCTCCGGCCGGATGGCATGATGAAGCGCCTGGCTGAAAATCGCCAGGTCCACACTGTTTTTTTCCAGCGGCGGATCCTGAATATCGCCCAGCCGGTACTCGAGATTCCTGATCCCATGTTTCTTCGCCAGCCTGGAGGCGAACTCCACCATCTTGGGTGAATTATCCACCGCGATGACTTTGCGCGCCTTCTTGGCCAGCAACTGTGATAAAGTTCCTTCGCCCGCGCCCAGGTCGGCCACAGTCAACGGCGGCAACAGCGAAATCAGCGTGTGCGCCAGCGCCTCCCAGGAGCGGCCCGGCACGTAGCTGCGCCCAAATTTCCCCGCTAGCTCATCGAAATATTCCCGCGCCTTGTCCTGCCGTTTGCGCAGCGCCAGCTTCAACGCCGTCCGGTCGCGCGTTGCCTCCGGAATTTCGCGCGCAATCGTGTGCACCAGTTCCTGCACCCGCGCCCGCGCGCCGTTGCGGAGCGAATCCTGCAACCCGTAATAAACATTCTTGCCCGCTCGCCGGTCGCGCACCGCTCCGGCGCGCTTCAATTGCGCCAGATGACTCGAAATGCGGGATTGCCCCATGCCGACGATTTCCTGGAGCTCGGCCACGGAAAGCTCTCCCTGCTCCAGCAGAAGAAGGAGACGCAATCGCGTTGGGTCGGCGATCAGGCGGAGGAAATTAATCGTTGACGACATGCGTAGGATACAGGATACATCTACATATCATGATTGGTCAATATGTTGGTGGCGACGTGGCAGCGTTCAACCGTTAAAGCGTTACATCAATCGGCCGCTTCAACCCTTTAACCTTCCACGCATCACGCACGCCATGCTTCGCCGTTTTGTTTTTGCTTCTGAATCTGTCGGGGAAGGGCATCCCGACAAAGTTTGCGACACGATTTCCGATGCCATTCTCGATGCCTGCCTCGCGCGCGACCGCCGCAGCCGCGTAGCCTGCGAAACTTACGCCAAGAGTAACCTCGTCATCGTCGGTGGCGAAATTACCGTCCCGAATCTTCCGAAGCGCGCTCACCTCGAGGATGTCATTCCCATCAACCAGATCGTGCGCGAGACCGTGCGCGACATCGGCTACGTCCACGACGACGACGTTTTTCACGCGCGCAAAATTTTCGTCAACACCGTCATTACCGATCAATCCCACGATATCGCCCAAGGCGTGGATGCCCGGCGAGCAAAAGGGAAACAGACCGCCGAGCAGGGCGCCGGTGACCAGGGTCTGATGTTTGGTTACGCCTGCAACGATACCCCGGAGCTTATGCCGGCACCGATCATGTTCGCTCATCGGCTCGGTCGGGAGCTAACGAGAATTAGGAAAAGCGGCCGGGCGGAATGGTTGCGGCCCGACGCCAAAACGCAGGTATCGGTCATTTACGAAAACGGCGAACCGGTCGGTATCTCGAACGTTGTCATCTCCACCCAGCATACCGAGGAGATCGATCACAAGGAGATCGAGAAGTTCTGCATCGAGAAGGTCATCCGCAAAGTGCTGCCGAAATCGATGGTCAACGGCACCACCAGGTTCCTGATCAATCCGACCGGTCGATTTGTCATCGGCGGCCCGCAAGGCGACACCGGGCTAACAGGACGTAAAATTATCGTCGATAGCTACGGCGGCTGGGGCCGGCATGGCGGCGGCGCATTTTCTGGAAAGGACCCGTCCAAGGTAGATCGCAGCGCAGCTTACATGGGGCGGTGGGTGGCGAAGAACGTGGTTGCTTCCGGGCTGGCCAGCCGCTGCGAAATCCAGTTCGCTTACGCCATCGGCTTCCCCGATCCCGTTAGCATGAATATTAATACCTTTGGCACCAACACCGTGCCGGAAGAAGCAATCGAACACGCCATTAATCGCACCTTCTCCTTCAAACCGGCGGATATTATCGACCAACTCGACCTTCTTCGCCCCATCTACAAGAAGACGACCAACTACGGCCACTTCGGCAAGGATGACCCGGACATTACCTGGGAGAAAACAAACAAGACAGCCGCGTTAAAGAAGGCGGCCAGATAACGAACTTATGAGCACTACCACCCTCGCACCTGAGAAGACCGACTACAAGGTAACCGACATCAATCTCGCTGATTGGGGACGAAAGGAAATCAGCATCGCCGAAAAGGAAATGCCCGGGTTAATGGCGATCCGCGAGAAGTATGCCGCAAGCAAGCCTCTGCAAAGCGTGCGCGTCACCGGCTCCTTGCACATGACGATTCAAACCGCCGTATTGGTCGAAACGTTGGTCGATCTCGGCGCAACCGTGCGATGGGCTAGCTGCAATATTTTCTCCACGCAGGACCATGCTGCCGCCGCCATTGCCAAAGCCAATGTTCCAGTCTTCGCCTGGAAAGGTGAATCGCTAGCCGAATACTGGTGGTGCACCTATCAGGCCATCTCGCATCGTGATGGCGCCGGGCCGCAATTAATTGTCGATGATGGCGGCGACGCGACCCTTCTCATCCATAAAGGTTACGATTTGGAAGAAGGTAGCGATTGGGCGAAGTCGCCTTCCTCGAACAAAGAAGAGCAGGTAATTAAAGATCTCCTGCTCGAAGTTCAGCACGAGAATCCCTATCGCTGGCACGAACTGGTAAAAGAATGGCGCGGCGTCTCGGAAGAGACCACCACCGGCGTGCATCGGCTCTACAAGATGCACCAGGAAGGCAAGCTTCTCGTTCCAGCGATCAATGTGAATGACTCGGTCACCAAGTCGAAGTTCGATAACCTATACGGTTGCCGCCATTCGCTGGTCGATGGATTAAATCGCGCGCTCGATGTCATGATTGCTGGCAAAGTCGCAGTCGTCTGCGGCTACGGCGATGTCGGCAAAGGTTGCGCCCAATCGCTTCGCGGGCAAGGCGCCCGCGTCGTCGTTACCGAGATCGATCCGATCAATGCCCTGCAAGCCGCAATGGAAGGTTACGAAGTGACCAGCCTCGAAGATACTCTCGGCCGCGGCGACATCTACGTGACTACGACCGGCAACATCGACGTCATTACTCTTGCCCACATGGCGCGGATGAAAAATCAGGCGGTAGTTTGCAACATCGGGCATTTCGATAACGAGATACAGGTGGACGCCTTAAATGACGCTCCCGGAGTTACCCGCACAAACATCAAGCCGCAGGTCGATAAGTATAGGTTCTCTGGTGGAAACGAAATCTTTCTCCTGGCCGAAGGTCGCCTGGTCAACCTCGGTTGTGCGACCGGCCATCCCAGCTTCGTCATGTCGAACTCATTTTCCAACCAAGTGCTGGCGCAACTCGATTTGTGGAAGAACAAGGAGACCTACAAGCCCGGGGTGTATGTCCTCTCCAAACAATTGGACGAAGAAGTAGCCCGCCTCCACCTCCAAAAAATCGGCGTCAAACTAACCCAGCTCACGCAAAAACAAGCCGACTACCTCGGCGTACCCTTGCAAGGCCCCTATAAAACCGAGCACTACCGTTATTAGTAGAAGCTGGATCCGTCAGTGAACACGGTAAAAGCGATTGCCGGGTAGCACGTGCGTCCCGCGTGCTGGC
>DAIOVO010000001.1:18866-21449 GCA_036758965.1 Chthoniobacterales bacterium | reverse complement strand
GTCCACGGCATTAGTCTGCTTGCAAGACCCGCCACTCATTATGGCAATAAATATTGAGCCGCAACAGGTTCAACGACCCGCGTTGCGGGGGATCGCTACATTCGCCACTTTGATCGGTTAGAAAAAAGTAGTCGGGCGGTTTTTGGCACCCGGGCAAAACCGGCAATCACGCCTGCCAACCCAATGGTTGGTCCTACGCTTCGCTGAAATTTTTCGTGCTCGCTAAGACGGGCAAAGGATGGGTCGCTCGTCGCGCGTTGCAGGTCGAGCAAGGCGGTGATGAGACCGAGATGGGAGAATGCCTGCGGAAAGTTTCCCAGGAACTCACCTGAATGCGGATCTATCTCCTCGGAGTATAGTCCAAGTGGACTGGCGGCTTGAATCAGCTGAGTGAGCAATTCCTCCGCGCGCGTCAGATCGTTCTCGCGAATGAGATGGGTAACCCACCAAAAACTGCAGACAACGAAGGCGCCTTCGCCGGAATCGCGATGCCAATCGGAGCGATAAAGCCAGGGAGCAACCGCGAGCAACCTCCGCTCGATTTCTTCGCGAGTCGTGCGCGCGAGAGCCTCGGGCAAAAATCCGGTGGTGAAAGCTAGAAAAGCGGAACAATCGATCACATCACCTTCGAAACTATCTGCCAGGTAGTGGCGACCATTTCTTTTAAGCACTCCGCGCTTTAATGTTTCGTCGAAAATTTCGCGGCCGAGCTTTACGGCTTCTTTTTCATCCATCAGCCCGAGATCGCGTCCGCGCTCAAAGGCGAGCCAGGCACCGGCTTTACTCTGGGTATGCTGTTTTCGTTTGGCGCCCTCCCAAATTCCGTTGTCCGGTTCGCGCCAGCGTTCACGCAAAGTAGCGAGAGCATCGCAGGCCATGCGACGTTTCGCCTGGTCGAGCTTGCCGCCGCATTTTTTCCAAAAGAAGAGCGATTGCAACAAGTAGCCAAAGTTATCCAGTTGCAGGTCATCGCTCGCATGGTTGCCGCGGCGCACCGGCCGTGAATCACCATAGCCACTCAGGTGTTCGAGCGTTTCTTCTTCCAGCCGGGTCCGGTCTCGAATCGGAAGCAAAACGGGTAGTTCGCGCGTTCCATTTGTTTGCTGGCAATGTTTTTGCGCGATGAAATTGAGATACGCTTTAGCTTCGCCGGAATAACCGAGCCGGAAGAGGGTATTGATCAGCAGCCCGGTATCGCGCAGCCAGGTGAAACGGTAATCCCAGTTCCCGTCCCCGCCGATTTTTTCCGGCAATGAAGTGGTCAGCGCCGCGATCACCGCGCCAGTAGGGGCGTAGGTTAGTAACTTCAGAGTAACGGCGCTGCGCCGAACTAGCTTCGCGTGTGGACCGCGATAGTAATTAAATGAGTTCCATTCCTTCCAGAACGATTCCGTGATCTCGAGCCACTGCTCTACCTCATTCAGGTTGGGCGCGGTTCGGGCATCGCCATAATCCAGCACCACGAAATAGCTATGGCCAGGTTCCAATCGCAGGCTGCTAACGATATCTGGATTGCGTGCTGCTAGTGAGAAATTGGCAAATAGTCGTGCTTCAGAGCAGGCGAAGCCGCGCGGTACCGCTTTCCAACTCGCGCTCCGCAGAGCGTAATCCGGCCGGGCAGCCAGACGAATGTCAACCGTGCAAGGGCTGCCTTTTTCCAGCCGAAACAGACGCACCAGCTTGCGCGTAGGATGAAGAGAAGTGAAATCGTAGAAGCGCGCGCGGCGTTTTCGAGCGATGACGAAAAAATCGGTTAGAAGAATGGTGGCATCCCTGCTCAGAAAACGGGTCTGCAAGATGGCGCTATCATGGAGATAACTTCGCTCCGTCCGATATTGCTCGGTCGGCTGAAAGGTAAACGTGCCACCTTTCTCGCGATCGAGAAGCGCGCCAAAAAAAGAGGGCGCGTCAAAGGCGGGCAAACAGAGCCAATCGATCCCGCCGCTGGAATTTACCAGAGCGGCAGTTTCGCAATTGCCGATGATTCCGTAATCGGCAATCGGCCGATCATGCGCGGCCATGGCGGCAGCACATGCGCGAATACAAACGCGCCAGCAGCGAAAGCGGAAAACCGAGCGCGTACATACTTGCAATCAATCCGTAGGAAAAGGTGATGCGCCACCGACCGATTTTTTCGTAACGCCGCGGGTTGAGAACAAGACGCGTTTCGGTATTCGTGACTCGACCAAGCCGTCCAAGCGCGCGATAAAATTCCACATCTTCCATCACCGGCACCTCGGGAAATCCGCCGGCGGCGAAGAAAGCGTCCCGCCGGCAAAAAAAGCCGTGGTCGCCACAGCGCATGCGCAGAATTTTCCCGGCATAATGAGCAAAGTTATCGGTCAATCGATAGACTGGGGCAGCGCGTGGAATACGAATGCGGAAATAGCCACCAACGGTCTCCGGCCTGCTCATTAACTTTTGAATCGCGTCGAGAGAATCTGCCGGCACCTCGCCATCCGCGTGCAGAAACCAGAAAATATCGCCGCGCGCGACGGCGGCGCCGCGGTTGGCCCCGCCCGCGAAGCCCAGGTTCTCCTCCAGCGCGATCAGCCGGACGGATGGCGCAACGCGCGAGAGCGC
>DAIOVO010000001.1:18212-18856 GCA_036758965.1 Chthoniobacterales bacterium | reverse complement strand
TGGTGCGCCCGGCCGCGCGGGCTAACGAGAAATAGATCGCAAAGCGGCCGGGCGATTTCCGGCGTGGAATCCGTGCTGCCGCCATCGACCACGATAATTTCCGCGCCGGCGGCGAACTCCCGCAGCCGGCGCAGGAACGGCTCGACCAGAAGCGCCTCATTCAGCACCGGAACGATAATCGAAATTGTCGCGGCAGCTTTGGCCGGGACCGGGCCGCGCGCACGGGGTGGCTGAATTTCCATCGCGATCATCGAGATGAGAGCACTTGCTCGACCATTATCTTCCCAAATTTTTCCGGTTCTTCCAGTTGCGGCCAGTGCGCGGAATGATCGAACCAGATAAACTGCTTTCCGCGGGTGGCCGAAAGCGTTTCAAAATATTTCGCCGCCACTTCCGCAGTGACAACGTGATCATTCCGTCCCTGCAAAAAGAAAACCGGCACATCGAGTCGCGGAACTTCCTCAAACAAATTCACCGCAAAAAATTCGTGCCAGAGCGCGTCGAAGGAAAATTTGGCGCCAACTACCATTCGCCGTAAATCGCCCAGTGTGCAGGCCGGCGAAAAAAAGAGCAGCTTCCATCGCCCGGTCGCGTCGGCGCCGAAAGGATCGGGTGCAAAGTGGTTGACCCATTTCTGGGAAATT
>DAIOVO010000001.1:14873-18202 GCA_036758965.1 Chthoniobacterales bacterium | reverse complement strand
CAGTTGTTTTGCCCGGGCAAAAGGCGGCGGCCCGATCTCGTGCAGTTCTTGCTGCGCCTTTCGGTCGTTCTCTTTTGCGGCAGTGCGAACAGCGAACGCATAAAGAATGTTCTCGCTCTCTTTTAGGTCCGCCACCTGGCTGATACCAACGTAAGCGCGCACGGCCTCCGGATGTTTCGCTGCCAGCAAAACGCCGATGACGGTGCCGGTAGAATGGCCGAGCACGAAAATTTTCGGCTGTTGAAAACGATTCTGGAGCAGTTGCGCCAGTTGTTCCGCATCGGCGAGTAACTGCGGGATCGTCATCGATTGCGGCGTAATCGTCGGCGAATAGGATTTGCCCGCGCCGCGCTGATCCCATTCCACGATCGTGAAATGTTTTTCCAGCTCCGCATTTACATATTCCAGCGGCATCAACGGAACTCCCGGACCTCCGTGCAAAACTAACAAGATTGGATTGGCGCGATTGTGCCCGCGGATCTGAATCGATTGCTCGATTCCGCCGAGCTGCACCTTTTCCAGCGAATCAATGCCGGCCGCGGAATGAATGGCGATGGCCGCGCGAATCTGCTCCTGGCGAATCACCCGCCACAAAAGCAGCAAACCCGCCGCCAGGAGAAGCAACCCGAGCCCGACCAGCCCCCATCTAATGCATACCCGCCAGCCAGCACGCAGGCCGCGCGCGCGATTCAATTACTTGCCGATCTTATCGAAAATCAGGTTGACCTTCGAGTAATGGCGGCCGTGTTCGCCCTGATCGTTCAGGCCCCAGTTATAGGAAAGGTAGCTTGTCTCAAACGTCTTGCCGTTGGCGGTCAGCTCTTTCGCCGACTCCGGCCCGTACTTGGCGAATACCTTCGGCACTGGCAGCGATTTATCGAAGTCGCCTTTGAACCATTTAAAAATTTCGGAGACTTCGGCTTTATTCTTGTCGGGCATAAACTTGTTCAAGTCTTCGCGGCCGAGCCAGGTGCGAAACGCAGTATCGTCCTGCTCTTCGAAGCTGTCCGCCTTGAAGGCGTCGCGCTGGAGCGGCGGGCAACTGCGCGCTGCGCAAACCAGCGCCGCATGCGCGCGATACTTCAGCATTGGTCGCAAGGTCGCGTTCTCGATGTCGTTAAGAGAAACTTTCGCGCCGCCTGCTTCCCAGGCTTTCGACTCGAACGGCTTCTTGATTTCGTGAATGCTCTCGACCGGATAAGAATTCAAAATGGTCTTGATCGTGATGGCGTTGTAACCATTCACCAGCGACGCGGCCTTTTCGTTTCCTTCCGCGCCTTTGTCAGCTTTGGGCGCAAACTGCTTGATGTAAGTATCCAGCGCCGCCATGTCTTGTTGGTCATTTTTCCAGTTGGTGTAATTCACCAAGCCTTTATCATCGACATACTTCTTCAATAACCGGTCCCATTCGCTGTGAACAATACCGGCCGGGCAGTTGACCGGCATGTCCTTTTCCTTGCCGCCGCCAGCTTGCGCGCGGGCTTGTGTAATGACGCCAAAAAAGCAAACAGCCAACAACAAAACAATGAGTTTGGATTTCATAAATTATAGTTTCTGAAGTGTTTGGGAACCTGAGAGGTTGAACTCAGCCAGACTATTCCAAAGTTAATTCGCCGCTGGCGGAGAAATTGGTTTTATTTTCGTATTCGAGCTGCGCTTGGACTAAAGGCGGTCCTGCAATTCGCGTGCTGCCGCTCGTGCTTCCGGCAAGGCCAGCGCCGCGCTGACAAAGGTTGCCGCCGCCGCCAGCAGACACCAGAAGCAGGCCGCCTTGTGTTTGGCGAATTGATCGTAGGTCAGTTTCGCGGCCTGGGCGGCGTCGAGTCCGGTTTTCGCCGCCAGAGCTAGCGGAATCCAGGGCTGCGCGGCGGCGCGATCTTTCGCGCCCATCGCCGCCAATCCCATGGTCGCGGCGTAACTACCCAGCCCGATGAAAGCATCACCCATTTGCAAATGCGAATACGCTTCTTCCGAAGAATCCACCTTGTCCGCATCCAAACCCGGCAAGGGTGGTTCGGGCAAATGCTTGATCACACCGATCTGGTAAAGCGCGATGATTCCCATGCATCCTACTGCCACTAACGACGAGACCACGATGCCGCGACGTTGATCGAGAAAATCGCCATCCGCGCTGCGGAGTTGGCGGCTAAGCTCTCGTGGGTTCATGTAAATAGATACGCGGCCTGCGGCGCGTTCAGTTTTCTCTTTGTCAACGGCGCAGCCTCACCCGGCCCAAAGTGTCCAGATCGCGCAGATAGTAGAGGGCGAAGCAGGCAGCCAGCATCGGCCAGGCGGCGAAGAAGAGCAGGTTCACCTTCTCGAACGGCGCGAGGTATTGCCGGAATGAGGAGAAGGTCGAGAGCGCGTGCAGGAGAAAGACCAGGCCGTAGGTCAACCGCGGAGCGATTCCGAGCACGAAGGCGATCAAGAGTAGTAGCTCCGCGCCAGCTAATCCGTAAACCACGGTGGGTGCGGCGCCGCGCAGCCCGTAGAAATGTTCGAAGATGGAAACGGCGTGCTCAGGGCGCACGAACTTATCGATCGTCCACATCAACATCACGGCAAAGACGGTGAGCCGAAGCAGAAAGAGGGCGATGGCGATGCGACGATCCTCGGTGGAGACATTCATAACGCAGTATGTGAGTAAAATCCCGCGCGCGCTATTCCATTTATTAACTTAGGAATAAATCGCTTCGCCCCAACTCGCATGTCACAATCACAATCGGCATGTCGGAGAAAAAAGGTGAAGGCACCTATAACGCAATCGTCATCGGCGCCGGTACGGCCGGGCTGGTAACTGCCGCGGGCACGGCCGGGCTCGGCGGTCGTGTGGGGTTGATCGAGCGCAACCAGATGGGCGGTGATTGCCTGAACTTCGGCTGTGTGCCGAGTAAGGCGCTCATTTCTTCGGCTCGTCTCGCGCAGCAAATTCGGGAGGCCGACCAGTGGGGATTGCAGGCGACAAAGCCAGAGTTTGATTTTTCCGAAGTCATGGCGCGAATGCGAGCGCGGCGAGCGGAGATTGCGCCTAACGATTCCCAGGCACGATTCGAATCACTCGGCGTAGATGTCTTTCGCGGCGAAGCGCAATTTGTTTCAGCTCATGAAATTGAAGTCGCGGGACAAAAGCTGCGCGCGCGCCATTTCGTCATCGCCACCGGCAGCCGCGCGACCGTTCCCAAAATCGAGGGCCTCGATTCTGTTCCCTATTTCACCAACGAAACGATTTTCGATCAGCTAAAGGGCAGACCGGCTACCATGATCGTGATTGGCGGCGGCCCAATTGGCTGCGAGTTAGGCCAGGCCTTTGCTTGCCTTGGTGTGGCGGG
>DAIOVO010000001.1:14166-14863 GCA_036758965.1 Chthoniobacterales bacterium | reverse complement strand
ATCCGGAAGTAGGCGAGCTATTGCAGCAACAACTGGCGGCGGAAGGAATCAATGTCTTGTTAGGCGCAAAAATCACGCGCGCATCCAAGCAAGGCGGCGAAATAGAATTGCGGCTCGAAAATCGCGCGTCCGTCCGCGCCGAAGTATTGCTCATTGCCGCGGGCCGGACGCCAAATTTGCGCGCGCTGAACCTGGAAGCTGCCCAGGTCGATTACGACGAGCGCGGCGTTAAAGTGAATGAGTATCTCCAAACTTCACAGCCGCATATCTACGCAGCGGGCGATGTCACTAATCGGCTCAAGTTCACCCATACCGCCGATTTCACCGCCCGCATCGTGGTGCGCAACATTTTGATGCCCCTCCAGTTTCTAAGACAAAAAGTGAACTGGAAAATTGTCCCCTGGTGTACCTTTACCGAGCCGGAGATTGCGCACGTAGGTCTAGGCGAAAAAGAAGCGCAAAAAAATGGAATCGCCTGCGACATCTACCGGGTGGACTTCAAAGAAATCGATCGCGCCGTCGTCGAGAGCGAAACGATTGGTTTCGCAAAAATCCTGACGGAGAAAGGGAGCGATAAAATCCTCGGCGCGGTCATCGTCGGTGCGCGCGCCGGGGATTTGATTCACGAATTCGTGTTGGCAATGAACGCTGGTATCGGACTCGGCAAGATTGCCTCGATGATTCACGTCTATCCCAC
>DAIOVO010000001.1:238-14156 GCA_036758965.1 Chthoniobacterales bacterium | reverse complement strand
ACCCTGGCGGAACTGGCGCGCAAGGCCGGCGATCAGTTCAACAAAACGCGGCTCACGCCGCGCGCGAAAAAGATTTTCGCCTGGCTTTATCGGAGAGCGCGTCGCTGAAAAATTATGAAATGGCTGGCAAAATACTGGAAGTGGATTGCTCTGGCGGTGGCATTGATAGCGTTATCGGTCGCAGTGGCTTTTCTGCCGGTGAAAGATTGGGTGAAAGCTTTCAGTGACTGGGTGCGCACTCTGGGCGCTTTGGGCGTCGTGCTTTTTATCGCGGTTTATGCGCTTGCTACGGTTCTCTTTCTACCTGGCTGGATTTTCACCGTCGCCGCCGGCTTGATTTACGGCATTGTTGGTGGCACAGCCGTCGCGCTCAGCGGCGCGATCATCGGCTCGTCGCTCGCCTTTCTTTGCGGGCGCTACCTGGTGCGGAAGCGAGTTGAAGCCGCCACCAAAGGAAACAAGAAATTCGCCGCCATCGATGAGGCGATTGGCAAACAAGGCTGGAAAATCGTCGGCCTACTTAGGCTAAGCCCCGTGATTCCTTTTAATCTGAGTAACTATTTCTACGGGATCACCGCAGTCGGTTTTTGGCCTTACTTATTCGCATCCGCGATTGGGATGATTCCCGGCACATTGCTTTACGCCTACCTGGGCGGCGCCGGTAAAGCTGGTCTGGGAGGCGAAGGCGGCTCGTCGCCGTTAAAATATGTCTATCTCGGCATCGGTCTGCTCGCGACCATCGCCGTTACCATCTTTGTGACGCGGATTGCGCGAAAGGCACTACCGAAAAGCGCGCAAAAAAAATAGCGAGAGAAAGATTACAGAAAATAAATGCAACCGACCGCCACCCAACAGGCGTAAGACCAACGCCGGGAATTTGCTGGAATACATGCCCGAAATTTCTACTCCTATTGTGATGCGCCGCCGCGCTGTTCTCATCTTTGCCGATTCGATAGCGGCGGATTTATCGCGCCGCGGTTTTCCTAACGGAGCCAGCGCGCTCTTGCGCCACCCCGCGGCCCAGCTGGAAAACTCTGTCGAATACGACGTTCATCTCTTCAGCCGGGCCTTTCTGCCTGGCGATGCCGGTGGAAAATTCCATCTCCAACGGGGCGCTAGCTTCGCCGCCCGGCTGGAGAACGCCATTGAGAGACTCAGCGCGCTTGGCTATGAGGAAATTGTCGCGATCGGCCGGGATTGCCCTGACCTGCGCCCGGAGGACATCGCTCTCGCCTTTGAACGATTAACGCCATGTAAGCTTGTTCTTGGCCCCGACCACCGCGGCGGTTGTTATTTGATTGGCTTTCGGGTCGTTGACCGCTCGCTCTTGCACGGCATCCAATGGAATCGCAATACGGATTGTGCGCAATTGTGCAGCCGAACCGACGAGGTGGCTGTCGCGTTCCTCGAAGTCAAGCAAGACGTCGATACTTGGAGCGATCTACATTTGCTCGCGCAAGCCGCCGATGCATGCGGCCGGCTGGTAAGATTTCTTCTTCTCCAGATTGACCCTTCGAGTTCTCAAAGCAGAGTAGCACCTCTAGTCATTGAATCGTGGCAAGCCGAGCTCGCACGCCGGCAACTGCCACCGCCGCGCGCGGCCTGATTTCGCTGCGTCCGAGCAATGCGGCTTTTGAAGTCGCATTGACCGCTAACGCTGCATGCGTGCATGCAGCCCGCTACGCCATCCAATCATTCAATCAAACTCACCCATGCTATTTCGATCACTACCAAAATATTGTTATTATTTTCCTGCGGCTCTTCTACTTCTCGTGATATCTTCCGCGTCCCCGGCGTTTGCCCAGGATGCGGTTAACCCGCCGGTGAAAAAAGCGCCGGCCAATCAATCGCCATCTCCAACCCCGGAAGCGCCGCCATCTACCTTCGCTAGTTCGAGTAGCGTTTCTCAATATCTGTGGGGCAAAAATAATTTCTGGGACAAGACCTACGACCAGTTACAAGCCTATAAGGCGAAATTCCCTCTCGTCTTTTCAGTCGGCGCCGACCACTGGTTCCATCTCGATCGCGACGAGCGCATCTACGGCAACGGCTATGGCGTGCCGACAGAGAGCGGCACGTATTATTACTACGTCGGCGGCGATCTTACCTTGAAGCTAAATGATAGCTTCTTTAAGGAAATCGGCGCTCACGCCCAATTTCGGTTTCGGGACGACCAACACGACAAGCTTCGTTCCTTCTATTACGATACCTACTGGTTCTACGAATCCTACGGCTACGCCAAGACTACCATCGGCACTTTCAAAGCGGGGCAGATCGTAACTCAATTCGGACTTCCCTGGGACGGCACCTGGTGGGAAGGTGTGCCCTACTTCGACGGTTACAAGTTCGACCCGGATTATGGCGTTAGCTGGGAGAACGCCTGGAAACGATCGGATCTCTTCACCGTTAATTCCGTCGTGCAGTTCTTCTTTGCCTCCGACCGGGTGAACGGTTCAATCCCTGGCGCCGACGCCGAGTCGGCGCCGGGATTACGTGAACGCAATACCGGCGTCGTTCGCCTCGTGCCAACGTGGCAGTTTAACCATGACCTGAAATTGGAGTGGGGAATTTCCGGGCTGGTAGGGCAAATTAGCGGCCCGTCGAGAGGTATCACCGATAGCGCGCGGGGAGCCTTCGGCTCCGATGTCACCGTGACTTGGAAAAACTTTGGAGTCTTCGCCGAATACATCGATGCCTTTGGAACGGCTAACTCGGTGCGCTATGTCTCGGGCGGCCCGAGCGATCGGGTCGATAGCCTGCGTGGAGGCGTGTCCTATAAGTATGGCCCAGTCACCGCGCACGTCGTTTATTCTCGCGGCTGGGACCATAACCCGGGCGGCCACCAGTTTGTTTTTGATCCCGGCGTAAGCATTCAAGTAACTAAAAACGTTATCGTTTACGCCGAGTATGTGAAGTGGGATGTAACCAACCGCAAAGGCGCGACCGCAAAGTTTGACGACGGCTTTGAACTCATCGCCGTCTGGAGCCTGTAACTACGTTGAAATAAATCAACTTATGAAAACAAAACTCGTCCTCGTATCGACCCTTTTCCTTTGCTCATTAACCTGCGCGCAGGATAAGGTCGTTATCCAATATGATTGTATTCCTAACTACGCCAACTGGGGCGGCGTTACGGCTGCCTATACTAAAGAAACCGGCGTTCGTGTTCCGCCCGACATGAAAGGCAGCTCGGTTGCGATGGCGGCGCTGGAAGCGGAAAAAAGCAATCCACAGGCTGACTGCGCCTACTATTCCGGCGCCATCGGCTACCAGGCGGCGCTCAAAGGGTTGCACCAATCCTATAAACCCGCCGGCTGGGCAAAAATTCCGGATAGCTTAAAAGATCCCGATGGCAAATGGTGGACCGTCCATTCCGCTTACATTGCGTTGATCGTCAATAAGCCGGCGTTAAAAGGTAAACCGGTACCGCAGTCTTTTGCCGACTTACTGAAGCCGGAATACAAAGGGATGATCGTTTACGATGATCCGACCATTCTCGGCACGGGCTTCACTTACGTCTATGGCATCAACGCCATCATGAAAGGCGGCCCGGACATGAATGCTGGTTTTGCCTATTTGAAGAAACTCGATGCCAACATTCTGAACTACGCCAAGGACACCGTTTATAACGATGTTTTGCGCGGTGAGATTCCAATTTGGATCAATGCCGATGGGAATGGGCTGAAAATGAAATTTGTCGATAAAGGCGACATTGAGGTGGTCATTCCGCAGGAGGGCACAATCACCATGCCGCTGGTCATGGGAATGGTAAAAGGCGCCCCGCATCCAGAAGAAACGAAGAAATATCTCGACTGGTGTCTGGGCGATGAAGCACAGAAGCTGATGGCACAATCCTTCTTTCGCCCGGTGATGAAGATTCCGCTCGGACCCGAACTGGAGAATGAGTTTCTACCGGAATCTGCCTACACAAAGGCAGTCAACCTGCCTTTAAGTGAAATGGCGGCGAAAGCCGATGCAGTCAAGGCGCGTTGGAGTAAGGAAATAAAGCACTAGGCCGTTTCCGTCATCGTGGCAGCTCGTCGCTCATATTTTGACTTAAAGAAGGGTATGCTTTGCGCGCCACTCCTATTGTTGCTGGCGCTTCTGCTACTTTACCCGCTTGCCTTGCTTCTTTGGCAGAGCTTGCATGCCGGAGGCGGCCTGAGCGCTGCTAACTATCTGCGCCTGACCATGCAGAATGGCTATCGAACTGCCCTGGTGCATTCGCTTGTGCTAAGCGCGCTGGTGGCCTGCGCTTCGACCTTAGTCTGTCTCCCGCCCGCCTGGCTCCTCGCCAACGAACGCTTCCCTTTGAAAAACCTGGCTCGGACTATCTTTACTTTGCCGATGTCATTCTCGGGAATAATTGTCGGTTTCCTGGCAGTTCTCATGCTCGGGCGAATCGGAGCGGTGCCACAATTGTTTGAGCGACTGATTGGCCGAAACTATACTTCTGGCTGGGCCTATCGGCTAACAGGTCTGTTTATCGCCTACCTCTACTTCGAGATTCCACGCGCTACTCTTACTTTGGAAGCGGCGCTGCGAAAGTTTGATTCTCGGCTTAGTTTGGCCGCTCAGTCGCTCGGCGCCAGCACCTGGCAACGATTTCGTTTAATTGTTTTGCCGCTTATCTGGCGACCCCTTGCTTCTACTTTCGGACTTACCTTTACCGTTTCGCTCGGCTCCTTTGGCGTAGCTTTAATCATTGCGAAACGATTTTCTATTCTGCCGCTCGAGATCTATCAGCAGATTACCGGTTACGGGAATCCAGCGTTGATGGCGGCGATGGCGATCACTCTCGTAGTAGTGGCGTTTGTCATTAACTTTAGCACGCGTTCGGTGACAGAGACGCGCCCAACCGTTTTGTGAAGAGTCGCTCGTTACTATTGGCCGCGGCGCACACCGTCACGTGGCTCCTGCTGTTGATCATCATCGCGCCCATTCTTGTTGTGCTTGCCGGCGCTTTTCTCAATCCGGCCTTGCTCGGAGTGTCAAGTGAAACCTGGGCCAGCTCGGGGAAGGGGTTACTGGTGCAAAGCTGGTTTGGCTATGTCTTTCAACTTTATGGCCAATCGATTCTCTTTAGCCTGCTTCTGGCCAGCCTCTCAGTTATTGTTTGCCTTCTTATTAGTGTGCCGGCCGCGCTTGCCCTTGTCCACACCCGATCGCGTGCGGCGCACGCTTTGGAAGAGCTGGCGCTACTTCCCTTGTCCATTCCTGGGATTGCCATGTCGATTGGTTTGATTCAGGCCTACGCCATCGTGCGCGGCCAGTGGTGGTTGATCCTTTGTGGCCATCTTCTCTACACTTTTCCGCTGATGCTGAGGGTAATAACCGGGGCGCTGCGCAGTTTTGACCTGAGCAAGCTGCAGCAAGCTGCGATGAGTTTGGGGGCGAGTAGCTGGCAGCAATTTTGGATGATAGCGATTCCCAATCTTCGCCATAGTCTGATCGTCGGTTCCTTGCTTGTTTTCGCCATTTCCTGGGGTGAGTTCAACGTGAGCTATCTCCTTAACACTCCACTTCATCAAACTTACCCGGCTGCTCTCTACGCGACCTATACCGCGAACAGCTTCGCCGTTTCCAGCGCAGCGACGACGATCTTTCTCGCGGTAGTTGTCCCGGTGCTACTTATCCTGCAATCGATGGGGGGACGGGAGTTCACCCGCCTGGAGCAGGCTGCTTAAGTATGCTCGAAGCGATCAGCTTAACGAAACGATACGGCTCGCGCATGGCGGTGCACGAGTTTAGTCATCGCTTCGCCGAAGGGAAAATCACGACTATTCTGGGGCCGAGCGGTTCCGGCAAAAGCACTACTCTGGCGTTACTCGCGGGCTTGGCTGAAGCAGATGGCGGGAAGGTCCTGCTGGACGGTCGCGACATTACGCAAACTGCGCCGGAAGCTCGCAACTTTGGCCTGGTCTTTCAGAACTATTTGCTCTTCCCGCATTTGAATGTGCTGGAGAATGTCGAGTTCGGCTTACGCGTCCGCCGCGTTCTGCGGGGAGAGCGGCGCGCACGAGCGTTGGAAACGTTGCGGCTGCTGCGAATCAAACATCTGGCGGAGCGGCCGACGAGCGAAATCTCGGGCGGCGAACAACAACGGGTGGCGATGGCACGCGCCCTTTCTTTTCATCCGCAGGTTCTTCTTTTGGACGAACCGCTATCCGCCTTGGACGCCAAGTTGCGAGAGGAACTACGGGCCGAGCTACTCCGTCTTCAGGCTGAACTGGCTGTTACTACCATTTATGTGACGCACGATCAGGTAGAAGCGATGAGTCTGGGCCACGAGATGATTATTCTTAACCAGGGCCGAATTGAACAAGCCGGCCGGCCGGCTGATCTCTATCTAAAACCGGGTAGCTTGTTTGTCGCGAATTTCCTGGGCGATTCCAATGTCTTTGCCGCCGAGCGCGACGGCGACCAGGTCCAACTTCCCTTTACTACTATCAATGTGCCTGCGAATGGCTGCATTAGCCGCTCTTGCTGGGCGATGTTACGCCCGGAAGCTCTGCAATTGGTCGATAAAGCGGAGGCAGACTTTTCCGCCAGGCTGGAATCCTGTCTATTTCTCGGGAGTCGCCTGCGCCTGCAACTGCGTTCCGGCAAGGAACGGATTCTGATTGACGCGGATAACCGCCAAACGCTGTTACCTGAACAAAAGCTATTTGTTAAAATTAGGCGCGCTGAAGTAGCTATTTGGCCGCGGGACGAATCGGCCGCGCCGAAGTAATGTCAGACGAATCACCACCGTTTCTTCCTCTAAGTGCGCTGGATGCGCTCTGGTTCCAGGTCGCGGGCACGCTTTGCAACTTGCGCTGTCATCACTGCTTCATCTCCTGCGCGCCCGATAATCATACTCTGGGCATGATGACCTTCGCGCAGTTCAAGCCATACCTCGATGAGTCGGTGAAGTTTGGAGTGAAAGAATACTACTTCACCGGGGGCGAGCCTTTTATTAATCCTGAAATATTCGAAATTCTGGAAGCAACCCTCGCGGTTGGTCCCGCTACCGTGCTCACGAATGCGACTCGATTTAACAAGGAAAAAATAGCGCGGCTCGCCGCGATGCGCAATACCTCAGACTACTCGCTCGAGCTGCGAGTAAGTATTGATGGATTCTCTCCGGAAACGAACGATCCGATTCGTGGCCCGGGCACTTTCGCACAGGCAATGGATGGCGTGAACATCCTGGTGGCGGCCGGGTTCCTGCCGATTATTACTTCGATGCGCTCCTGGCCGATGGAGGAGGATGATGAATTCCTGCGTGAATTTAAGGCGCGGCTGGCTGAGGTCGGTTATACCCGCCCGCGTATGAAGCTGCTGCCGTCACTTAAGATAGGCCAGGAAGCTCTGCGTGATCATCCCTACGGTAAGTACGAGTTTGTCACGGAGGCGATGATGGGAGGTTATGATGAGACGCAGCTACTTTGTCATAACAGCCGCGTAGTCAGCGATCGTGGCGTCCATGTTTGTCCCATTTTGGTTGATCAACCGGACGCGCGCCTGGGCACGATGCTCAAGGATGCGTTCAAGGGTTACCGGCTGCGTCATCAAGCTTGTATTACCTGTTATCGGTTCGGCGCGCTCTGTTCGAATGCCAGCTCGGCGGGGAATCTGGAGAGTAATCGACTGTTACGCTCCGGCTCGGAAGCGAATCCGGCGCTGGGCATGACGCCAACGCAGAGCTGATGAAGCGTATCGCAATTATCGGCGCGGGGCCGATTGGGCTGGACGCCGCGCTCGCGGCGCTGGAACAAGATTATGCGGTCGAGATTTTCGAGCGTGGCCAGGTAGCCAATGCGGTGGGGCAATGGGGTCATGTAAGAATGTTCTCACCTTTCGGAAGGAACGTGGCGCTGCGTGGGCGCAAGAAGCTCTCGGGCGCAAAACTTCCGGGTGTTGAGGAGCTACTAACCGGCGCGGAGTTTCGCGACAAGTATCTTTTACCACTGGCCAACACCCTTCCTCGCAATGTCTTGCATGAGAACACGATTGTAGCTGCAATCGGGCGCAACCATGTCTTGAAAGGCGACCATATCGGCCATCCAGAAAGAGGCGAAACAGCGTTTAGATTGCTCGTCTCGGATCAGAACAAGGAACGAATCGTCCAGGCGGATGTTGTTCTTGATTGCAGTGGCACCTACGGGCAACCCAATCGACTTGGCCACGGCGGTATTCCTGCGCCGGGGGAGGGTAGACATAGTGATCGCATCTTCAATGGCGTTCCTGATGTCGCCGGCGCGCAACGCGAGCGCTATCGGGACGAGCGCGTCCTGGTAGTTGGCGCGGGTCATTCTGGAGCGACCGTTGTGACCGACCTCGCCAGGCTGCCGGCCAAAGAAATTCATTGGCTACTGCGTGGCCATCGGGCGCTGCCTGCTAGCGAGATTCCGAATGATCCTTTGCCTGAGCGAGCGAGGCTGGCTGAGAGAACGAACAAACTGGTCGCGGAGGGACACATCCATCTTCATCGGGCAGCCGGCGTAGAAGCAATCCACACAGAAGGTAACGCGCTCCGAATAGAAATGGCTGCGCCTACCGGGCCGAAGACAATTACTGTTGATGAGATTGTAGCTACCACCGGCTTTCACCCGGACCTTTCTTTGGCGCGAGAACTACAAGGGCAAACCTGCTGGGCAACGGAAGGGACTTATCCGCTAGCGGCTTCTTTGCTCGGCGAAGCAGGAGCCGATTGCTTGAAAACACCATCCTTCGGAGCGGAAATGCTTATGCATCCGGAACCCAACTACTTTGTTCTCGGGATGAAGAGTTATGGTCGCGGCCGGAACTTCCTGCTCCGAGCTGGTTACGAACAAGTAGAGATGATCTTTGATCACCTGTCGAAATGACTGAGCGTATCGCCCTTTTCGGCGGCGTTTACTCCAACCATCTCGCGCTCGCTGCTCTGCTGGAGGACGCTCCGAAGCGGGGGGCGAAGCGATGTTACTGTCTCGGTGACCTGGGCGCGTTCGGGCCCAGTCCAAACAAAGCTGTGCGTTTGCTTCGCGACGCCGCTATTCCTGTCGTGCAAGGAAATTACGATAACTCGGTGGGCAACAACCTGGCGGATTGCCAGTGCGGTTATACCGATCCCAAGGATAACTACTTTGCCCGGCTATCCTACGATTATACCTTTAAGAACACCTCTCCGCGGCACAAGTCGTGGATGCGCGACCTGCCGGGGGAGGTTCGCTTGAACTTAAATGGTGTGCGCGTTCTGCTCTGCCACGGTTCCCCGCGTAAGATGAACGAATTTCTTTGGGAGACGACTACTTCCGCGGCTTTTTTGGAGCATCTATGTGCCAACTACTCGGCTGACGTAATTGTGGGAACACACACCGGATTGCACTGGCACCGGGAGCTGCCGAGCGGGCGACACTTTGTGAACTGCGGCGCAATTGGCCGCCCTGCAAACGATGGTCATTCCAATGTATGGTACGCGCTTCTCGAGGTAAAGGAGTCCGGCAATATGGATGTCGAGTTTGTCCCGCTAAGGTATGACTACCGGGGACTGGCCAGAGAGATGCGCGCGGAGAAGCTGCCGGAGGAATTTGTAGAGACGATTGAAACAGGTTGGTGGACAACTTGCCTGGAAGTCTTGCCGATGAAAGAGCGCGCTCGCGGGATTTTTTAAACAAACTACTAAACCGCCCCAAGCTAACTCATAGATAGCACGGTCATTTTCTCATTACGCCGTGGCGGGACTGCTGCCGTGTCGTCCTGAGACGTGGACTCTGGTATTCACGGTAAATAAAACGGGCGACCATCTCGCGATGATCGCCCGCAACCTGCCTTACTCTACTCGATGGACAATTTACTTTTTAGGGCGGAACGAGTCGCCAACGTTGATGCCGGCCGGGAAGAACCCGCCTGAAGTAGCGCCGGAGGCGAAGTAAACGATGTTCAGCACTTCCTGCGCTGTGCGGGCATAAACCAGCCCGTTGTCATCCGTCGGCACCAGATTCGCCTGGCCATTGAGGATGATTCCCTGGTCGTCATCAGTGGAGTTATCCAGACTATCCCGCGCGTCCGAGATTTTTTGGACCGCGCTGTTTACGGTGGCATCATGATAGGAGAAGAGCTGCTCCCGAATAATCCCGGCATGGTAAGCTTCGGTGCCGAGAATACCGGCCGCCGCGGTCAGAACGCCGGGATCGTTAACAAGCGGCGCGGCGCCGTGATAAGCGGTCACGCCTACGTCCTCGAAAACAAACGAGCCGAGAAGAAAGTTCACGTCGTTGGCGAACGGATTGAATGTTTGCCCCAAACCGGCGGCCTGGGCGAAAGCGTCCCAACTATCGTTCAGATTAATCGCCGGCCGCGCCACGGGAGTGAACCCAAGCGACATGATGGCGGAGCGAAGGAAGGTGACGTGATTGCGTTCATCGATCGCGATTTCTTCCGCATACTGGCGGACGTCGTCATCGGTGAAAGGGACGGCCGGGTTCGGTTTTACCGAAGTAGTTCCGGGAGTGCCTTCGCCCGAGACATCGATGCCCTGAGCTTCGATGCCCTGGCCAGTCACGGCATAGGTATAATATTCCGCCTCGAGGTATTCGAGGTTAAGCGCGAAGTTGAGGATATCGCGGTCGTTAAATCGAGATTTTTTCTTTCGATTTTTACCCTCGCCGGCAACGGCGGTGCTGCCAAGCAAGTTCAAAGCGGCCAGGCTGACTGCTCCCAGACCTAATCGCCTGAGGGCCTGTCGCCGACTGGTACCGGCTGTAAGTAATTCATTTTTCAGTATTTCTAGTTCCATAATGTTCTGAGGTTTACCCCGGGTTAATTTTGTTTTGGCGAAGCGTCATGCCTTGCCTCGAAACTATTACGCTTCAGATTCGATCTTGGATTTCCAAAAATTCCGTTGCAGGAATAAACATTTCGCGGCCTAAATTTTTTGCATCCGCTGCTCATCGACAAACGTATAACGCGCCTTTTTTCCTAACAAGATTAGGAACCTAACCTGCGACCTCGCCTGTTAGCTCAGAAGCAGGCCCGAGCCTGGCCGGCGAACAATTCTAAACGCTTCCGAGAAGGACGATGGGTCCTTCTTTCTTTTCTGCGCCGCCGGCGCGCTCGACACTAATGGCGAAGGCCTTGACATGCAGCGTGGTCGCGACTGGCCGGAATTCAACGCGCGCGATCCCATCCGCATCTACTCGCACGACACCGGCGCTGACCGGATCCTTGTGGTCAGCATCTACTGCCCATAGTTGATAATCTTTGTTTGCCGACAACGTGGGCAGGCCAGTGATCTTAATTACTCCAGACTGACGTTCAGCATCCCATGCTACTACCGCCTTGGACTTGGCTGTACCATTGGGAGTAGGCGCGAGAGCTACCACGGTCGCCTGTGTGACGCGACTGCTGGCACGCTCCTGCGCCAATTCGCGTTGTAGTTGTTGCTGATTAAAGTAGAGCCAACCGCAACCGAGCAAAAGAAGGGCGGCGATCGCCCAGGGTAGCCACGCCGGCTTGCTAGCTCTTGTTAGGCGCGCGACCTTTTCCGAGGCGATCTGATTTAACACTCGTTGTTTTAGCTCAGCGGGCGGATCAACCGGCGGAGCGGAGTAAGCCAGGGCGCCGACAGTTTCGCGCAAATCCTGCACAAGCTCGCGCAACTCGGAGTTAGCTTGCAGCTCGAGCTCGAAGGCGGCCGCTTCGGAAGTATCGAGCGTGCCCAGCGCGTAGAGGGCTGCCTGATCTTGTAGTTCTTCCGAAATCATAAAGTATTTTTGAGCGCGTCGCGTAAGCGGAGTAATCCGCGTCGAATCCGCGCTTTGACTGTGCCTAAAGGTTGAGCGAGCCGGGCGGCGATCTCGTGGTGGGTGAGATCGCCAAAAAAGGCCAGCTCAATCGCCTGACGCTGCTCGGGCGGTAGCTGGCTTAGGATAGCTCGCACTTGATTCAGCTCATCTTTCCTTCCCGCGTTATCCGCCGCGGTTCGAGTTGTAGATGCGCTTGCTACTTGTTCTGCATCTTCCGGGTTAGCCAGCTCGGGAACAACTACTCGCAAACGCCGGCCCCGCGCGCGCAGGCGATCAATGACCTTGCTGCGAGTAATAATTACAGCCCAACTAAAGACACTGCTTTGCTGTGGGTCGTAAGTGGCGGCCCGTCGCCAAATCTGCACGCTAATATCCTGGAGTGCGTCCTGCGCCTCGCTCGCGTCGCCCAGCATTTTGATGGCCAATGAATAAAGAGGACCCGCCAGCCGATCGTAGAGTTCGCGGAAAGCAGCATCGTCCCCAGTCGCGACGCGGGCGATCAGGCGGCGATCGTTGTTCTGCTGGTTATCGGGATTAATAGCCAAGTAGAATAGCGGTTACTCCAAGTGGAGCGCGCTGACAAGAAGAACCTTAGCCAGGAAGAGTAGTTCTGGAGGGAACAGCACGAGCGGTGTTGCGCCACACCGCCCGGCTCTACTCATTCCTGGCTAAGGAACCAACACATTCACCTAACACCCGAGGCGGCTGTCGAATCGCATCACTCTGATGGTCGCTGCTTCGCCTTTTTAGCCGCATCGTCTGAGCGGGTATCCGAAGTTAATGCCGGTGTAGATGCAAAATTTTTGCGATTTTGCCGAAAAAACTGGCCAGCCTACGGGCGCAGCGCGGCCGCGACGGCAGGCGGAAAAATCGCCTCCACTTCTCCTTCGAGCCTCAGGGTGACGCGGCGATCTCCGTCGTGCTCCGTCGCGCCCCGATTAATGATGATATAGGGCGCGCCAACTTGCGCTGCCAGTAATGGAAACGAGGCCGCGGGATAAACCGACAACGTCGATCCCAGCGCTATCACCAAGTCGGTCTGCGCCGTGGCCGCGGCGGCGCGTGCCAGTTCATTCGCATCCAGATTCTGTCCAAAGCTGATAGTCGCCGGCTTGAGGAGACCGCCGCAATGACAGCGGGGCGTTGCGCGATGACGACGAAAATACTCGAAGTGCGGCTCCGGATCGCCGCGCCGCTTGCAGCTCTGGCATTCGACAAAAGCATTTGTGCCGTGCAGCTCCACCAAGCGCTCCGCGCTCGTTCCGGCCAGGCTGTGCAGGCCATCGATATTTTGAGAAATGACGCAGCGCAACTTGCCGGCGCGCTCGAGTTCGACGATCGCTCGATGGACCGCGTTTGGTTGCGCGTGGCGAAACGCTTCGCGACCTTCCAGTTTATAGTCCCAATGTTCGATCCGCGCCGCTTCCGAAGCCATGAAATCGTGGTAATAAACTGGCTGCCTCGTTTTCCAGACGCCTTGTGGCCCGCGAAAATCCGGAATGCCGCTGCCGGTTGAAATTCCAGCGCCGGTAAAAATAATCGCGCGCTGTGCGTCGCGCAGATAATCGGCCAGATTCATTCCCGCGCGCGCTTTGTGCTAAAATAGAGGCCGCTCGCAGCCAGGGTGGCGAAATTGGCAGACGCGCCAGACTTAGGATCTGGTGCCGAAAGGCGTGCAGGTTCGAGTCCTGTCCCTGGCATTATTTCTTTTCAAACGCGCCCGCACCCGAGTCGAAATAAACCGCACCGGCGCGCTTCGAAATCACGAGATGCTGTTGCCAGGTTCCATCGTTGAATTCTTTTCGAGTTTCCAAACGTGTAGCCACTTTGCCTTCTCCGCCATCATTTGGAAGATCGAGCAGGCTTCGACCATCAAAGGGCGCCCCGTCAGCTTTCACTCCGAGAATTTCGAGAATGGTCGGCGCCAGATCGATGTTACCCGTGGGTGCTTGAATGGACGGCGTTTTGCGAAATGACGGCCCGCTTGCGATGAGAAGATTATTAACGTCCGAGCGCCCGAGGGTCGCGTGCGTTCCCTGCCCGGCTTTCCGATTCCAATCCGCGTCGATCATTCCCGGAATGCCGAACTGATTTTTCTCATCGTAAGCGCGGAAAGCCATCACCACATCCGGCGCGTCGCTCGTTTC
>DAIOVO010000001.1:0-228 GCA_036758965.1 Chthoniobacterales bacterium | reverse complement strand
GATGTCGGCGAGCGCGAATGTTCCTTCCAGTTTCTCGCGCGCAAAAATCACGCCGCTGAAATCCTGATGCTGCAGCCAGTCAACCAATCGCTGCGTGGTCGCTGCTTCCTGTTGGCGGACATAAAAAAGAACGGAGCCGCCATTGCCAGCCACCAAAATGTCGCCTGCTCGCGGAGTCTCAGAAAATTCGGTTCCCGCATCGAAGCCACCGGCGCGCAGTAACTCGAT